>JANOMD010000054.1:0-3820 GCA_031420135.1 Rhodoferax sp.
TTTGGCATTGAACAGAATAACCCAAGAATGTATCATGCTGCAACGCACCATTATAAAAACGCAAACCATGCCCAAAATTTTCATTGATGGCGAAGCTGGCACCACAGGCCTGCAAATTCGCGAGCGCCTGCAAGCCATGCCTGCCGTGGAAGTCATCAGCATCGCGCCCGAGCTGCGCAAAGATGCCAACGCCAAGCGCGCATTGATGGCGCAAGCCGACCTGGTGGTGCTTTGTCTGCATGACGATGCCGCCATCGAATCGGTTGCGATGATGGATGACATTGCCAAATCGACAGGCAAACCCGGCCCCAAGATCATCGATGCCTCCACCGCCCACCGCACCGCGCCGGGCTGGGTGTTTGGCTTCCCCGAGTTGACCGCAGAGCACGCCCAGGCGGTGAAGAACGCCCAGCGCGTGGGCAACCCCGGCTGCTACGCCACAGGCGCGATCGCGCTGATTCGCCCACTGGTGGACGCCGGCTTGATCCCGCGCGACCACCCGCTCACGCTGCCGTCGGTGAGCGGTTACAGCGGCGGCGGGCGCAGCATGATTGAAGCGTATGAAAAAGGCCAAGCGCCCGCGTTCGAGAGCTACGCGCTCGGGTTGAAGCACAAGCACCTGCCCGAGATCATGAAGTACACCGGTCTCACGCGCCGCCCGGTGTTCATCCCCAGCGTCGGCAATTTCGCGCAAGGCATGCTGGTTCAATTACCCCTTGATCTGGACACGCTCCCCGGCAAACCCAGCGCACAAGACCTGCACGACGCGTTGGCCAAGCACTACGCAGGCAGCGAGTGGGTCAGCGCCGTGCCCACAGGAACCGACAGCAAGATCGACCCGCTGGGCCTGGCCAACACCAACAAAATGGAGCTGCGCGTGTTCAGCAACAGCGACGCAAACGACGGTTTTCGCCACGCCGTGCTGATCGCCAAACTGGACAACCTGGGCAAGGGTGCCAGCGGCGCGGCAGTGCAGAATTTGAAACTGATGCTGGGGTTGTAGGCTTTTGACGTTTTTAGCAGCTAAATATACCCATATTGGGTTTATTGGGGTCGAAATCGGCTTTTTTGCCGAAAAATATGATTAAATCAGGCCTTAACCCTCGTATAACATGCACAATTAGCTATATTTAGTATAGCATTTTTTGTCCTGCCAGGGGGCAGCAATAGCCCGAAAATCTGCCGCCCCACTCACCAACGTCTCAACCTCGGCCCCGCCAAACCGCACGCGCGCTGCGACAGGGTAGTACGCCCACAAGACACCCAAGCGCCTGCAAAGGGAGCAATTACAGTTGGTGACCCCGTGCAGGGCGATGGGGAGCTTCAACGCGGATCGTTCCACAGTGGCAGTTGGCTGGCAGCATGGTTCAACTGATCAGGTCAAAGGTTGTCACCACCTGCGCATACTCCCCGCTCAAGTTAGTCAACGACATCATGTGAACGTCTTCTGCCGTTTGCACGACACCATTCAGGTCAACGCGATCAAAGGTAAAAGTGGCATCCGACACGACTCGGGTGCGAAACCCCAGGTTGCCCGACGACCGGGCGGTTGACTCGACCGACTGGTTGGTGCTGACACCGACGATCACCACGTCCTGGATGCCGCGAGCGTGAAGCCAGCGCTCCAGGCCCGAGTGGGTGAAGGCATCCGTCACGTTTTTCTCCACGACATGTTCTGAGTCAAGCGGCAAAAGCGGGTCTTGAAACTCCGCACCGATTTGGCCAAGTGTGAAGACTGAATCTGCCGAGCGGGAGATATGGCGCACGTGAATGACTGGCTGGTTCGTCGCTCGCCAATGCGCGAGCAGTTTTTGGATGTTGCCTTCAGCGCCAGGGTTGTTTCTGCGTGGCAACGCGGGGCTTTGCATGCCTTTTTGCATGTCGATGATGAGGAGGGCGGGTGGACGATGAATCATCATCTCAAACCCTTGGGCCGCTCTGCCTGCGAGCATGCCAAAACGCGATGACTTCAAGATACTGTCCCTTCGGGCGGTAATAGACAAAGTAGCCAGTTCTCGCCAAATAAAGACGCCGGGTCTCTGGATCGCGCGCGATTTCTACCCGCGTTCCAATCCCGGGCTGCCCAACCAAAACCTCGAGTGCGGCTTGTAAATCAAGACGGATTGCACCCGCTGCTGCGGGTCGGTTTTCCTGCCACCAAGCGGCAGCATCGACAATTTGAGTCTGTGCTTGAGCCTTGATCCGAACGATCAGCACCCGCTTCAACCGTACTTTCGCAACTGGTCAAACATCTCTTCAGCAGAGATTCCTTCATTTCGATCTGCGTCATCCAGGGCATCGTTCAGTTCGGCCAGGAGCGTCGCTGGGAGCCGCACAATGGTCTCAGTCTCTCGCGCGAAAACAGAAACAGAAATTCCTTCAGGCAGCGAACCGCCATCCAGGATGATCTTGCCTTGAACTACTTTGCCAGTGGCGACTTGCATGGTTAGATTTTACCCAAATGTGATTTTTTGAGTTTGATTCGTTTTGTGCGGATGCCCAACTTCATTCCCTATCCCCCGCCATCACCTTTCGAATCACGTCCCCGCTGAACCCGCGCGAGGCGAAGAAGCGCATTTGTTGGCCGCGCGCTTTGGCGTCCAGCGCGACTTCGCCGAATTTGCGGTTCCAGATGTCGCGGGCGCGCTCCAGCTCGGTGGCTTGCAGGCTGGCGACGGCATCGATGACGGCTTCTTTGTCCAGGCCTTTGCTTTGCAGCTCCTGGCGGATGCGGGCGCTGCCGAGTTTGGCGGCGCGGCGGTTGATGACGGATTCGATCACGCGCTGCTCGCTGATGAAGCCTTTGGCTTGCAACTCGTCCAGTGCAAGGGCCAAGTCGCCAGGCGCTTCTTCGTATTGCTGCAAGCGGCGTTCCAGTTCAGCGCGGGAATGCTCGCGGGCGCTCAGGAGCCGCAGGGCGCGGCCTTTGAGGCTGATTTGGCCGAGCTGGCGTGACGCAGTTTTCACGCCGCTTTTGGGGGACAGCATTTTGACCCTGTGATTGCGGCTAAGCTGCTAAGTGGGGGCTGGGTGCGCGTTAAGCAGCCGCTATGTCACTCTTCTTGCTCGCCTTGGCCTTTGCCGGTGCTTCTGCCTCTGCCGATGGCAGCAATGGAATGCCCAGCGATTCGCGCACCTTGTTTTCGATCTCGGTGGACAACAACGGGTTTTCGCGCAAAAACTCGCGCGCGTTGTCGCGGCCCTGGCCGATTTTTTCACCGTTGTAGGCGTACCAGGCACCGGACTTGTCAAGGATATTGGCGGTGACTCCCATGTCGATAATTTCGCCATGGCGGCTGATGCCCTCGCCGAACAGAATATCGAACTCGGCGGTTTTGAACGGTGGCGCGACCTTGTTTTTGACGACTTTGACCTTGGTCTCGTTGCCAATTGCTTCGTCACCCTTTTTGATGGTGCCGGTGCGGCGGATGTCCAGGCGCACGCTGGCGTAAAACTTCAATGCGTTGCCGCCCGTGGTGGTCTCGGGGCTGCCGAACATCACGCCGATTTTCATGCGGATCTGGTTAATGAAGATGACCGTGCAGTTGGTCTTTTTGATGTGCGCGGTGAGCTTGCGCAGCGCCTGGCTCATCAAGCGGGCCTGCAGGCCGGGCAGGGAATCGCCCATTTCGCCTTCCAGCTCGGCCTTCGGGGTCAATGCCGCGACCGAGTCCACCACGATCAGATCAACCGCGCCGGAGCGCACCAGCGAATCGACAATTTCGAGCGCCTGCTCGCCAGTGTCGGGCTGGCTGATCAGCAATTCCTGCAAATTGACGCCGAGTTTTTGGGCGTATTGAATGTCCAGCGCATGCTCGGC
>JANOMD010000055.1:0-10385 GCA_031420135.1 Rhodoferax sp.
TGGCCTGCGCGCCCACCGGACTGACTGGCGCGTCAGCGCCCGGTGGCCCAGGCATGGTCGATGCGCTGGCAAGACACGGATTCGGCCCCGACATGGGCGCGGGCCTGGTGGCCGCCGCGTTGGACGGGCGGCCAGTTGCCGGCGCTGCCACTGCCACTGGCGGCGGGTTCGCCCCGGCAGCCGCACTGGCGGCGGTCACTGGGCCGGATGCAGCAGGCAGTGCGGGTGGTGCGGGGGCCGCCCCTGGCAAGCTACCTTCACGACCCCCTTCACGTCCACCTTCACGTCCACCTTCACGTCCACTTGTGCGGGCTGAATCGATGACCCGCACCGCCATGCCGTCGCGCTGCAGGCGCTGCTGCCCTGCCGTGACGACCTGGTCGCCTTCCGCCAGGCCTTCGAGCACTTCGACACGCCCCGGACGGCGGATACCCAGCTTGACTTCAACTCGCTGGGCGATTTTTTCGTCGGGCGTGCTGCCGTCAACCACCTTGTAAACCAGCACGCGCTGGCCTTGCGGAACAACCGCTTCCTCAGGGATCACCAGGGCGCGCTCACGCTCGCCAAAAACCGCCGTCACCCGCGCAAACATGCCGGGGCGCAGACGCATTTGCCGGTTGTCAATACAGCCACGAATACCCACCGAGCGGCCATTGGTGTCGATCAGTGGGTCCACCGCCTGCACCACCGCCGTGAACCGCTGACCCGGCAATGCATCAAGGCTGACCATTGCCGTCTGGCCTTTTTTGACCTTGTTCTGAAAGCGCTCGGGCAATCGGAAATCAACAAACACGGCATCAATGTCTTCGATGTTCACCACGTCGGCACCGTCTTTCAGGTAGTCACCGACATTGGCCGTGCGAATGCCGGTGATGCCGTCAAACGGCGCAAGCACCTTCAGCCTTGCGGCAGAAGCCCTGGAGAGTGCCAACTTGGCGTGCGCCACTTCCAGATTGGCCGAGCTTTCATCGACCGAACGCTTGCTGATGAAGTTCTGCTCGACCAGCTCCTGATTGCGCTTGTGGTTGGCCAGCGCAATGGAAAGCTCGGCCTGGCTTTGCTGCACCTGCGCGAGCTGAAGCTGGTCGTCAAACTGCACCAGCAACTGTCCTTTTTTGACGCGGTCACCATCGCGGAAGTTGAGCTGTGTGATGCGTCCACTGACCTCGGGGCGCACGATCACCCCCTGGCGCGAGCGCAGGCTGCCCACCGCCTGGGTGTCGTCGGTCAGGCGGCTGACTTCTACCTTGGCCACTTCCACGGCAGGCGCCCTCGGTGCCGATGCGCCACTTGCAGGCGCGCTTGACGCACCTTGCGCTGGTCCGCTCGCTGCATCCGCACTGGACGCGCTGCCGGTCGAAGAAGACTGCGGTTTGTTCTGGTACCACCAGGCGGCAGCCGACGCTACCGCGATGCCAATCACCGCAATAACGGGGTAAATTACTTTAGATGCCATGGGAGCTTGTTACTCAGTCAAATTCGATGTCGAGGGGTTAGGGAAGCTCTACAGATACCTATTGTTACGAATCCCTCACAATGTAGCAGCCCTTGTTGCGCTTTTCACGGGGGAAAACCTCAACCTCACCGCCTGCCAAGGGCCAACGCCACGCCCCGGTTGGCCAGCGCATCGGCACGCTCGTTGCCAGGGTTCCCGGTATGGCCCCTGACCCACTTCCAGGTAATCTTGTGTTCAGATCGGGTTACGGCTTCATCCAGTTTTTGCCACAGGTCCACGTTTTTAACGGGCTGCTTCGCTGCCGTCTTCCAGCCACGTGCCTTCCAGCCGTGAATCCACTCGGTGATGCCCTTGAGCACATACTCGCTGTCCAGGTAAAGAATCAATTCGCAGGGCCGCGTCAACGCATTGAGAGCCTCGATCACCGCAGTGAGTTCCATGCGATTGTTGGTGGTGGCCACCTCGCCTCCAAAAAGCTCCTTTTCGGTGGCGCCGGACAGCAGCAATACACCCCAGCCCCCCGGGCCAGGATTGCCCTTGCAGGCGCCATCGGTATAGACAGTGATGGTGTTCAATCAATTCTTCCTTCTTGAGTTGGGGCCAAATTTGCACCCGGCAGGCAATGGGTCACTGAATTGGTGGCGGAAACCGGTGCACCTGCGAGGCTGGGTGCAGTTTTCCAGGCGGGGCCAAGCAGGCGCATGCCCCGAACCCGTTTCACCGCGACCAAAAAATAGACGGACCCGAAAATTGGCCACCAGCGATCGCCTGCACGGTCCATCCAGGCAAAGCGATTGAGCCATTTCTCGCTGCCGACCGCTGGGCGGTAGCAGCCAAAGCGCCCGGTTTCAACCTCGAAACTGAGCAGCCGCAACCAGTCGCGCATCCGCCAATAGCCAATGAATTCGCCATTTTGCGGCAGATAAAGATCGCCAAACCCCAGCCGCTGATACAGGTGCGCACGGCGTTGACGCAGACCCCACAGGCTGGCCGGGTTCAAGCCGGTAATCACCACCCGCCCTTCGGGCACGAGCACGCGTTCGACCTCACGCAGTGTTGCGTGCGGATCTACATTGAGTTCCAGCGTGTGTGGCAAAACCACCAGGTCCAGGCTGTTGGCAGGAAACGGCAACGCCGCAAAATCGACCATCACGGCCGCACGCGTCAAGCCGGTTGCGACCTGTGCGGTGCCAAACCGCATGCCTGGCGAGGCACTGTCGGCAACCTGAGTGTCCGTTTGACGCGCCGACTGCGCCGTCACATCAAGCGATTGCGCCAGCCAGCGGTGCGGCATGCGGTTGGCTTGCAGCGCATCAAGCTCGGGCAGGCCAAGCTGCAAAGCATGGAATCCAAAAAAGTCAGCGACGGTTGTGTCAAACTGCGCCTGCTCCCAAGCCAGCAAATAGCGCCCTGGGGGGGTTTGAAACCAGTCAGGCAAACCTATAATTCGACCACTCATGCGCCAGCCACCGATTATTTCCTTTTCCAACGTTGCTGCCAACGACCGCTTGACGCGCTGCGCCATGCGATCACCGCCTTCGCGATTCTAGTGATTGGGTGCCGCCGTACAGATTATTCCTGAATCCTTGCCGCACCCCCCATTCCATACTCTTTGCAGGGCACCCGCCTCATGACCCATCTTGTTTGCCGTTATTGGCTGTTCATCGCGCTGGCCGCAGGGCTGGCGGGTTGCGCCAATACGCCCACCACCGCATCCAATCCAGCCCAGCCCGCAACCGCCAGCGCGCAGCCCAGCGCGATGCCGGACGCCGACACAAAGCCCACAGCGACAGGTGCCGTGCAATCCAGCGAAGTCGCGCCTTTGGCACCCCCGGTGTATCCAACCGGCCCGCTCACGCCCATTTCGGCGGCCGAGGCCTCACGCCTGAGCGTGATGCAACTGGCCGCGCCGGGCGACTTGTGGGAGCGCATCCGCCGTGGCTTTGCCATGCCGAACCTGGCAAGCGAACTGGTGGGCGACCGTGAGCAGTGGTACACCTCGCGGCCCGACTATATTTTTCGCATGACCGAGCGGTCGCGAAAATACCTTTTCCATATCGTTGAAGAACTCGAACTGCGCAACATGCCCACCGAACTGGCGCTGCTGCCGTTCATCGAAAGTGCCTTTAACCCGCAGGCGGTTTCAAGCGCCAAGGCGGCTGGCATGTGGCAGTTCATGCCCGCCACTGGCAAGTACTTCGAACTCAAGCAAAACGCATTTCGCGACGACCGCCGTGACGTGCTGGCGTCTACCCGAGCGGCACTGGACTATCTGCAAAAGCTCCATAAGCGTTTTGGTGACTGGCATTTGGCGCTGGCCGCCTACAACTGGGGTGAAGGCAGCGTCAGCCGCGCCATCGCAAAAAACCAGAGCGTGAATCAGGGCACTGGATACTTGGACCTGCAAATGCCGGTCGAGACCCGCTTCTATGTACCCAAACTGCAAGCGGTCAAGAATATTGTGGCGACTCCTCAGACCTTCAACTCAACTTTGCCGTTGATTGGAAATCATCCGTTTTTCCAGACGGTTGCCATCACCCGCGATATCGACGTGGCGCTGGCGGCCAGGCTGGCCGATGTGTCGGTTGAGGATTTCAAGGCATTGAATCCGTCGGTGAACCGCCCGGTGATATTGGCGGCGGGCACACCGCAGATATTGCTGCCGTGGGACCAGGCGGCGATCTTCAAGCACAACCTGGATGGCTACGGCGGCGTGCGCCTTGCAAGCTGGACCGTCTGGGTCGCGCCCACGACCCTGAAAACCGCTGATGCCGCCAAGCGCACCGGCATGACGGAAAGCGAGCTGCGTGAGGTCAACAACATCCCTGCACATGTTTTGATCAATGCCGGCTCGACGCTGCTGGTGCCCAGGGGAAACCGTATTTCAAGCGATGTGGCAGTTCACGTGGCAGACCACGGCCAGATTGCCCTGTCACCCGAAATTCTGACGCAGCGCACCATGGTCAAAGTCGGCAAAAATGAAACGCTCGCCAGTGTGGCGAAACGCTACAACCTGACCGCCGCAACCGTCGCGGAATGGAACCGGATGGGCGCTGGCAGCGCCCTGAAAGTCGGACAACAGCTGGTTCTGCATTTGCCCATCAAAGGCAAAGTCCTGGCCCAAGCCAGCACGCGTCCCAGTACAAAACATGCCGTCCGTTCCAAGGGCAAGTCCACGAAAGTGGCGAAGCGGTGACGATTTGAATGACCGATTGATTGAAACTATCAGAGCGTCAGTCTGAAACTCGAGCGCAAACACAGGCTCACCGTCAAGCTTTGAATTTTTCCTTGGACTTGCGCGCAAAGTCATTGGTATAGGTGCGGTTCAGGACAATCTTTTCTGACTTGATCCCAGGGTCGAAACTGGCCAGTGCCTTGAGTGCGGTTTTAGCGCCCTCTTCCGGGATCAGGCCGTCCAGCGCGATGGCCTGGTGCACCTTGTTGAAGGCAGCCAGGTACAGGCCCCGGTCACCCAGCAGATACGATTCGGGCACGGTCTTGAGAATGTCTCCGGGGCCCGCCGTTTGCAGCCATTTCAGGCTGTGCACAATGGCGTCGGCCAGCGCCTGCACGGTGTTCGGGTTCTTCTGCAGAAACTCCGTCGGCGCGTACAGGCTGGCCGCTGGCATTGGGCCGCCAAAAACTTCCAGCGTGCCTTTCAAGGTGCGCGTGTCCGAGATGATCCTGACGTCACCTTTTTGCTCCAGCATGGTCATCACAGGGTCAAAGTTGCTGATGGCATCGATCTGGCCTGAACGCATGGCGGTCAGGGCACTGGCCGCTGTGCCAACACCGATAAAGTTGACGTCCTGCGCCTTCAGGCCCGCACGGGACAGCAACAAGTTGACCATCATGTTGGTCGATGAACCCGGCGCGCTGACGCCAATTTTCTTGCCCTTCAAATCGGCCAGGGTCTTGTAGCCGGCCATCGTCCTGGTGGAAACGCCCAATGCAATGGCTGGTGCTCGACCCTGCAGCACAAACGCCTGGAAAAACTGGCCTTTGCTTTGCAGATTGATGGTGTGCTCGTAGGCGCCACTGACCACCTCCGCAGCGCCGCCCACGACCGCCTGCAGGGCACCGGCACCGCCCGCGAAGTCGCTGAACTCGACGTCCAGGCCCTGCTCCTTGAAATAGCCCAGTTGCTCGGCAATAGTCAACGGCAAATAGTAAAGGGACGCCTTGCCACCCACCGCAATCGCCACCCTGGATTTTTCAAGTTTCGGCTGCGCCAGCAACGAAGGTGCGCCAAGTGACGCTGCACTCACAGCAGCAAGGGTTGCAAAACGGCGGCGACTGACTACTAATCGGCCAGACGCCGCAAAAATAGCGGGGTGGGTCATGTTGACTCCGTGGAATGTGTTTTTGGTTTTGCCTAGGTTAACCAGCCTCGGACAACGACACATTGGGAACATCCCGAACGGGTAATTACTGATTTGCGCCTGAAACCTTGTCGTAAAAAGTTACCAGGACCGGCCTGTGCCAGCCGTTTGCGCAGGCGCTATCGCCGGTCAACAAGGGCATGCGCGATGGTGCCCAGGTCCACATATTCAAGCTCGCTGCCCACCGGCACGCCGCGCGCAAGGCGGGTTAACTGCAGGCCGCGCACTTTAAGCGCCTGCGAGATCACATGGGCAGTGGCTTCGCCCTCTGCCGTGAAATTGGTCGCCAGGATCACTTCCTGCACGATGCCGTCGCTGGCCCGGTCAAACAGTTTTTCAAGCCCGATGTCTTTGGGGCCAATGCCATCGAGCGGACTCAAGCGCCCCATCAGCACAAAATACACGCCGCGGTAGGCCCCCGTGCGTTCAACGGCTGACTGGTCGGCAGGGGTCTCGACGACGCACAGTTTGGACCGGTCGCGCCTGCTGTCCAGGCAGGTGGCGCAAACTTCAGCCTCGGTAAAGGTGTGGCATTGCGAGCAGTGCCGGATGGAAGCGACTGCATTGGCCAGCGCGCCTGACAGTGCCTGTGCAGCCGGGCGGTCATGCTGCAGCAGGTGAAACGCCATGCGCGAGGCCGACTTCACGCCAACGCCGGGCAAACGGCGCAGTGACTGGATCAGGACCTCCAGCGAATTGGAATCAGCCATGAACGAGCGTGGGGGCCACAATTTTCCGCTGGGCCGCCCCGAGGAAAATTAGCCCCCTCGGGGGGCAGCGACCCGCGAAGCGGTGGAGCGTGGGGGCCATACACTTCAGAACGGGAACTTCATGCCGCCCGGCAGTCCCGGCATGCCAGCCGACAGTTTGCCCATTTTCTCCTGCGAAGTGTCTTCGGCCTTGCGCACGGCGGCATTGAAAGCGGCTGCCACCAGGTCTTCGAGCATGTCCTTGTCGTCGGCCAGCAAACTGGGGTCAATGGTGACCCGGCGCACATCGTGCTTGCAGGTCATGGTGACTTTCACGAGCCCAGCGCCTGACTCACCGGTCACCTCGATCATGCCAAGCTCGTCCTGGGCCTTCTTCATGTTGTCCTGCATGGCCTGGGCTTGCTTCATCAAGCCAGCCAGTTGTCCTTTGTTAATCATCAATGATCCTTGTGGTGTTTCAAAATAAAGGAGTTCAGCGAAATCCCGGTGTCAGGGCCAATGCAACAGCAATGCAACAGGCTGGTGCAACTTGTCTTATAACGGTTTGATGCTGCCAGGCACGATTTTCGCCCCAAAGTCGCGCATCATGTGCTGCACAAACGGGTCTTCAAAAATGATTTTCTCGGCCGCCAGTTGGCGCTGTGTCAGTGCGGCCGCATTGCGCCTGGCCGGGCTGTCCAGAACCCGCCCCACTTCAACCACCAATTTAACCGGGTGGCCCGCCGCGTTGAGCACCGCCTGAAGGCGGTCCCGGTGACCAGCCTGGTTCAGTGACTCCCGTTCGACCCGCAAAATCCATTGGTCAGTATCCCGCGCCACGAGTTGCGATTGCAGCGCCAGCTCACGCACCAGCGCCGCGATGCTTTCCTGTGCGATCAACTGTTGCACAAGGGGGTGCCAGAAATCCCCCTCAAGGGTCGGCACCAAAGCCGACTGGCCCGACTGGCCTGCCAGGCTTTCAGTGCGGGAGTCGGCCTGAACCCGAACCGGGATCGCGACCACCTGCGTAGCAAACGGTTCAGCGGCGGCACCCGGCCTGGACGTCGTTTCACGCGGGATTGTGGTTGATCTGGAAGCCGCAGCTTGTTCCAACACATGCAGCATTTGCCCGGGCGGCGGCGTTTGAAGTTCGGGTTCTGGCGCGACTTGATCTGGTGCCGGCACCTTGCTGGTGGTTGATGCGGCCTGCCCTTGTACCGAGGCAGCCAAGGGCTCAACCCTTCCCGGCGCTGCAGCGTCAGGGCGGTTCAAAGTTTTTTTTTCGCCGGCGCCCGTTGAATTGCCGTTGGCAGCGGCGCCAGCAGGTTTGAATGCCAGCAGGCGCAACAGCACCATCGTCAGCGCCGCGTACTCGTCAGGTGCCAGGCCCAACTCGGCCCGGCCATGCAGGCAAAGGCTGTAGAGCAGTTGCGTCTCGTCAGCGGGCATCCGCACGGCAAGACGGGCGATGTCAGCAGCGTCAGGATCGGAATCCGCCTCAAGCTCGGGCACCGCCTGCAGCACCGCCATGCGTTGCAGCATCGCGCTCATTTCTTCGAGGGTTGAGGCAGCGCTGATGCCGTTCAAACGCAGCGCCTCTGAGGTCTCAACCACGGTCTTGCCATCGCCCTGCGCCAGCGCATCAATCAGGCGAAACACGTAACTTCGGTCAGCGCTGCCAAGCATCTGGCGAACGGTCGTGTCTTCAATCTGCCCGTTGCCAAAAGCAATCGCCTGATCGGTCAAAGACAGCGCATCGCGCATCGAGCCTCGTGCGGCGCGGGCCAACAAGCGCAAGGCACTCGCCTCAGCCGCGATGTCTTCCTGGATCAGCACATGCGTCAAATGCTCGCGGATCGTCTCAGGCGCCATCGGTCGCAAATTGAACTGCAGGCAGCGCGACAGCACCGTCACTGGCACTTTCTGCGGGTCAGTGGTTGCCAGCACAAACTTGAGGTATTGCGGCGGCTCCTCCAGCGTCTTGAGCATCGCATTGAAGGCATGCCCGGTCAGCATGTGCACCTCGTCAATCATGAACACCTTGAAGCGGCCCTGCACCGGCTTGTAAACCGCCTGCTCAAGCAGTGCCTGCACCTCGTCCACGCCCCGATTGGAGGCAGCGTCCAGCTCGGTGTAATCAACAAATCGGCCGCTGTCAATATCCCGGCAAGCCTGGCAAACGCCACACGGCGTGGCCGTGATGCCGCCCTGGCCGTCGACGCCCTGGCAGTTCAGCGATTTCGCCAGAATGCGCGACACCGTCGTTTTGCCCACCCCGCGCGTGCCTGTGAACAGATAGGCATGGTGCAGGCGCTGAGTCTGTAAAGCGTTGGAAAGCGCCCGAACCACATGTTCCTGGCCCACCATCTCGGAAAAATTCCGGGGTCGGTATTTGCGGGCAAGCACGAGGTAAGACATGCGCAGATTCTACGGTGGGTGTAGCCTGGCCTCGGGCACAGAGCTACACGCAGTGAGCGAACGTGGGGGCAAAAATTTCGACGGGCCGCCCCTAGAAAATTAGCCCCCTTGGGGGGCAGAGAGCTACACGCAGTGAGCGAACGTGGGGGCTATATAATCGTTCTTGACGGGCCTTCCCGCATGGTAAAGCGGCCAACCGGGTCAGATGGGGAACCAAGCAGCCCTAACTGTGGAGCCAGTGCCGGGGTCAAGGCTCGTCAACCTCATTCAGCTTGCTCGCCTGAGGTGCCTAGCGAGCCTAGCGCATCAAAAATCGATACGCGCCAAAAACCACCAGGCCAATAGCGGCCCAAACAATTGCCTTGAACACCCAGCTTGACTTATTGGTGTCGGACTTTTGGCGCCGGTCACGGGTAGCGCGCTCATAGCCACTTTCAGGTCCGAGCAGTGACGGCATTGTTGTGTTGTGTTCCATACGACGTTCAGGACGCGGCCCGGGTAAGTTGTTGTAACCAATATCTTACAGGGAATCTGTAACATACAGATACAGAATAAATTAACCCATAGGTCAATCTGCCAGTTATTTGATGGAAAATTTTCAAGAATTTTGACCAAATACGCCTCTAGCTCCCGAATAATATAGACTTTTAGCTATACAAATAATATGCCGAAATTTGCAGCCAATCTTTCGATGATGTACCCCGAGTTGCCGTTTTTGGACCGCTTTGACGCAGCGGCGAAAGACGGATTCAAAGCGGTTGAGTTCCTGTTCCCCTACGCTTGGGAGAAGGGTGAAATTTCTGCACGGCTCAATGCCAATGGTTTGAAGCTGGCGCTTTTCAACATGCCACCCGGCGGACTGGACCGCGACGGTTTCACACACGCATTTGACGCTGGCATGCGCGGTACTGCCTGCCTTGCAGAACATACCCAGGCGTTCCGTCAGGGCGTGACGCTGGCGCTGGCGTACGCCGACGCGCTTGACTGTCCGCGCATCCACCTGATGGCCGGTTTGGTGCCATCGGGCAAGGAGCGCTTGCAAGTGCAGACCACCTACATCGAGAACCTGAGTTGGGCAGCGGCCCTGGCTGCCAAATCCGGCCGTGACGTATTGATCGAGCCGATCAACACTCGCGACATACCCCGCTTTTTCCTGAACCGCCAGGACCATGCCCACGACATCATCAACACCGTGGGTGCAGCCAACTTGAAGGTGCAAATGGACCTGTACCACTGCCAGATTGTCGAAGGCGACGTCGCCATGAAAATCCGCCAATACCTGCCGACTGGGCGTGTCGGACATATGCAGATTGCCGGGGTGCCAGAGCGCCACGAGCCCGATCTGGGCGAAGTCAATTACCCGTATCTGTTTGGCGTGATTGACGAGGTGTCCAAAGACTGCGGCTGGGATGGCTGGATCGGCTGCGAGTACCGGCCACG
>JANOMD010000056.1:0-2198 GCA_031420135.1 Rhodoferax sp.
TCGAACTTGCCTGATTGCCGCAGCCGCCGGCGCCACTCGGTCATGGCGCGCATGGGGGCGCTGCCAGTGCCGGTGCAGATCATCACGATGTGGCTCCTGGGGTGGTTGGGCATCAGGAAGCTGCTGCCAAACGGGCCAATCACGTCCACTTTGTCACCCACCTTCAGGTCGCACATGTAGTTGCTGGCCACGCCGCGCACCGGATTGCCGTGGTGGTCTTCCAGCACGCGCTTGATGGTGAGCGACAAATTGTTGTAGCCCGGGCGCTCGCCGTTGCGCGGGCTGGCTACAGAGTACTGGCGCGCATGGTGCGCCTTGCCATTGGCGTCCAGGCCAGGCGCCATGATGCCGATGGACTGACCCTCAAGCACAGGAAAGGGAAGGTTGCCGAAGTCCAGAACGATGTGGTGCGTGTCGTAGTCATGGCCTGCGGTGCGCCCAACCTCGGTGACCCGCACGTTGCCGCTGACTGTTGCAGTGATGGTTTTATCGGCTGCCTTGGGACCAAACAGATTGGTATAGGCGTGGGCTGCCGACCACGGCGGCACGCTGGCGCCAAATTTGCTGCTGGTAACGGTGGCATCTGCACCGGCCATTGACGCATCACCCTGTACGGGCTGTACCGCGGCCGCTTGCACCGCGTCATTGCTGACGCCCGCTGCCGCCATTTCGTCAGGGGTCAGCTCAGCGGGTAGCTCATCCCAGGTAAGCTGAGCGCCGGGCGAGTAGGCCATCACCTTCGGAACCATGCGCCAGTTGTCAATCGACCCTGTGGGGCACGGAGAAATGCAGGCCATGCAGGCATTGCAGATGTCGGCATCGACCACGTAATTGCGGTCGTCATGCGTAATCGCGCCCACCGGGCAAATCGCCTCGCAGGTGTTGCAACGTATGCAGATCTCGGGGTCGATCAGGTGCTGGTTGATGACAGCGGCGTCAGCCATGCCCATAGGGAACTCCGTAAGTGTTGGAGAGTCCATTTTTCGACGGGCCGCCCCTAGAAAAATTAGCCCCCTTGGGGGGCAGCGACCCGTGAAACGGTGGAGCGTGGGGGTTAATTAAACCGGACATATTCAAAATCAACCGGCTGGCGGTTGATCCCCATGTTGGGCGGCGCAATCCAGTTGGCAAATTGGCCGGGCTCGACGCAGCGGCCCATCAGGCTGGCGACGAAGGCGCGGTCTTCATTGGTGGGCAGCCATTTGTCAACATTGGCAGCCCATTCAGCCTCGGACACCACACGGCCGTCGGGCGAGACTTTCACCCCGCTTAACGCGCCGATATTGCGGTGAAACGCCTTGTGTGGCACGGTCAACCGGTGCGGCAGGCCGGCCTTTTCAAGCACTTTGTTCCAGCGGCCAACGCCCGCCACCGAGTCCTTGATGAAGTCGTCGCGCAGAACCTCGTTCAGGGCATTGAGCATGGGCACTTCTTTTTCGACGATCTGACCATTGACGGCCTCCAGCACCTTGTAGGTCTGGCCTTTGAGAATGTGGTCGTCCAGGCGCTTGCCTTCTTCATAGCGGCCCTTCAGACCCGAGCTGTAAAAGGTGGCGGCATTGCTGGACTGGTCGGCGCCAAACAGGTCGATGGTCACGCTGTAATGAAAGTTGGTGTAGCGCTGCAAGGTGGCGATGTCGATGACGCCCGCCGCCCGCAGTTTGCCAGCGTCGTCAGTTTTCAAATCGTTCATGGCCTGTGCGGTGCGGGCTAGCACGCGTGACACACCGGATTCGCCCACAAACATATGGTGCGCCTCTTCGGTCAGCATGAATTTGGTGGTGCGCGCCAATGGGTCGAACGCACTTTCAGCCAGGGCCGCCAACTGGAACTTGCCATCACGGTCGGTGAAGTAGGTGAACATGAAGAACGCCAGCCAGTCGGGCGTGGCTTCGTTGAAGGCGCCCAGAATGCGCGGGTTGTTCTCGTCACCGCTGCGCCGCTCCAGCAGGGCCTCGGCTTCTTCGCGGCCATCCCGCCCGAAGTGTTTATGCAGCAGGTACACCATGGCCCACAGGTGGCGGCCTTCCTCCACGTTGATCTGGTAGAGGTTGCGTAGGTCGTACATGCTGGGCGCCGTCAAGCCCAGGTGGCGCTGCTGCTCGACCGACGCGGGCTCGGTGTCGCCCTGGGTGACGATGATGCGGCGCAGGTTGGCGCGATGCTCGCCGGGGATGTCCTGCCACACCTTTTCGCCT
>JANOMD010000057.1:0-1829 GCA_031420135.1 Rhodoferax sp.
CGACACATCAATGCGCCTTGAGAACTCTGCTTGCGTCAACCCCAGGCGCTTGCGCACACGTTGGGCGAACAGGGCAGCATCTTGCGCAGCGGCGGCATCGTCAACCTGCTGTTGCGCTTTGATATCAGCCTCAAACGTGCGATCAAGCTTGCGCAGGTTCACCCGCCCCGATGGCATCTTGGGGATCGTTGGGTCAAGTTTAAAACGTACTGTTTTCATAGTCTTTCATCTCACGCAAATTCGCTTTGCGGGCCGAAATGATCCGGATGGCAACACCGCGCATCGTAAACACCACATGGAACAACCTCTCCTGCACATGCCCCAACATCTGCAAACGCTCTTCTCCATATTCTTGCCGCTGATCTGCACGAATGACCCGGTTCGGATCAAGAAAAGCGTGGGCTACGTAAGCGAAGTCAAAGCCCCTATCCTCGAAACATAAATTGCTTTTGACTTCGTCCCAGTCAAAATTCATGGCACTCATTGTAGGCCATTGGGCTACATGCTCGCGCGAGAGTTGTGCGAATAGTGCAATAGTTGCACTACAATTCGGTGTATGCCGACCCTGCAGAGATTCCCTGATTGCCGCGTGTTGATGTACATAGGCGATCACCCACCGCCCCACGTTCATATTGTGAAAGCCGATGGGCGCGACTGCATTGTTGAAATTACGACGCTGGTGATCATCGGCAAAATCGCATCGCGCGAAGTTCGCGAGGCTTTGCACTGGATTGAGGGCCAGAGAGCATTTTTACTGAGCGAATGGAAGAGGTACTACCCATGAGCGAATTTTTCTTTCCCAAACTTCTGGCTGTGAAGGCCCTGGAGCCCTATCGTTTGCGAACCACATGGAGCACGGGCGAAGTGTTGGACGTGGATGTCGCCAAGTTGATGCACACCGCTGCATTTATAGAAATCCGCAAGCCGGACATCTTCAAAACCGTACACAGCGACGGATTCAGCATTGAGTGGTTTGACGCCGAGCTTGGGCGCGACAACGTTTACGCCTGGGCCAAAGAGCAGGCAGGCGAAGTCAGCCACGAGATGTTCGGTGCATGGATGCTGCGCAACCAACTGTCATTGACCAGTGCCGCAGCGGCCCTGGGCATCAGCCGACGCATGGTGAGCTACTACCGCACGGCCGCCAAAGCTATTCCACGCGCGATCTGGCTGGCGTGCCTGGGCTGGGAAGTAACGCGGCCCCAAGAAAAAATGCTGCCGCGCGGATTGCCGACGGCTCGGGAGTATGCGGCTGCACATGCGTAAGGGTACTCGTCGTCACACACAACATCGAACAGACGGCTGGCGCGTAAATCTGAGCACTTCCAACTAGCGAGACAGAAACGCAAGCGGTCTAAAATCACCGCCTAACCCGAGATTCAAATGGCAAAAACCCTCTACGACAAAATCTGGGACGAACACGTCGTCCATTCCGAAGATGACGGCACCACCGTGCTGTACATCGACCGCCATCTGGTCCACGAGGTCACCAGCCCGCAGGCGTTTGAAGGGCTGCGACAGGCCGGGCGCAAGGTGTGGCGCATCAGCTCCATCGTGGCCACGGCCGACCACAACACGCCCACGACGGGCTGGGAGCTGGGCTACGACGGCATCACCGACCCCATCAGCAAAGAGCAAATCACCACGCTGGACGACAACATCAGGGAATCGGGCGCGGCTGCGTACTTCCCGTTCCTGTCACGCCGCCAAGGCATCGTGCATGTGATCGGCCCTGAGAACGGCGCCACGCTGCCGGGCATGACGGTCGTTTGCGGCGACTCGCACACCTCCACCCACGGCGCGTTTGGCGCGCTTGCGCATGGCATTGG
>JANOMD010000058.1:0-4627 GCA_031420135.1 Rhodoferax sp.
CATGGCCAGGCCGAAGCTGGCAAACAGCTCGCCCATCACCTCGGCATCGCCAATCACCACTTGTTTAACGCCAGCGGGTAGATTTTTCAGGGTGGGTAACTGGTCGACGGCTTTCGTCACGTCGCCCAGCGGCATGCCAGACAGCTCCACCTCAAACTGCACATTGCGCGCGCGGTTGAAGCGGTCAATCACCGCCGGGCCACCGGCCAGCTCGATGCTGGCGACCTGGCCAAGCATGACAGGGCCGCGCAAGCCAGGCACCATCAAGCGCTCCAGCGCGCCAAGGTCATTGCGCGCATCGTCGCTCAGGCGTACCACGATCGGGATTTGGCGCTGCGCCAGGTTCAACTTGGGTAACGACGCGTCGTAATCACCCACGGTGGCGATGCGCAGCGTCTCACCAATCGCGATGCTGGTCACGCCCAAGTCGGCCATGCGGGCAAAGTCGGGCCGCACGGTGAGTTCTGGCCGCACCAGGGATGCGCTGGAAGCGACCGAACCCAGGCCGGGGATGGTGCGCAGCTCTTTTTCCAGCGACGCGGCGGTGGCACTCAGGGCGACCGGGTCGTCACCGGTCAAGGCAAGGATGTATTTCTCCCCCGAGCCGCCCAGGCCCACCCTGCTGCGCACGCCGGGCAGCTCTTCGAGTGCCTTGCGAATGTTGTTCTCGATACCCTGCTTGCGCGGCCGCTGACCGCGCTCGGCCAGCAGCACGGTCAGTGTGGCCTTGCGGGATTCTGCCGCGCCGCCGGGTGCAAACGGGTCGCCGCCTGCGGCACCGCCACCGACCGTGGTGTAGACCGATTTCACATGCGCCACTGTGCTGATGAGCAATCGTGCGGCTTCCGCGACGGCCTGGGTTTGGGCCAGCTTGGTGCCGGGGGGCAGCTCCAGATTGACCTGGGTTTGCGAGTTGTCGTCTGGCGGAATAAAGCCCGTGGGCAGCAGCGGAATCAGCATGATGGAACCGACAAAAAATGCACCGGCTGCAACCACGGTGATGAGGCGGTGGGTCAGGCACCAGCGGCTGGCCCGCAGGTACCAGCGCATCAGCGCGCCGTCTTGGGTCACATGTTCTTTGGCGATGGGCTTGAGGATGTAAGCCGCCATCATCGGCGTGAGCATGCGCGCTACCACCAGCGAGGCAAACACCGCCAGCGCCGCCGTCCAGCCAAACTGTTTGAAGAATTTACCCACAATGCCGCTCATGAACGCCGTCGGCAAAAACACCGCAATCAAGGTGAAGGTAATGGCAATCACCGCCACGCCAATTTCGTCAGCCGCCTCCATCGCCGCCTGGTAGGGCGACTTGCCCATGCGCAGGTGGCGCACGATGTTTTCAACTTCCACAATCGCATCGTCCACCAAAATGCCAATCACCAGGCTGAGCGCCAACAGCGTCACCACATTGATGGAAAAACCCAGGTAGTGCATGCCGATAAAGGCGGGAATGACCGACAGCGGCAGCGCCACTGCGGAGATGAACGTGGCGCGCCAGTCGCGCAAAAACAGCCACACCACCAGCACCGCCAACAGTGCGCCTTCAATCAGCAGCGTCAGCGACGCAGCGTATTCCTCCTCCACCGGGGTCACAAAGTCAAACGCCTCGGTCAGTTGCATGTCGGGGCGGGCCAGTTTGATTTCTTGCAATGCCGCACGCACGCCACGCCCGGCCTCCACTTCGCTGGCACCTTTGCTGCGCGCAATCTCAAAGCCCACCACCGGCACGCCATTGAGCAGCGCACTGGAGCGCGGCTCGGCAATCGTGTCCAACACGGTTGCAACCTGGTCCAGCCGGATGCGCCGGCCACCGTCCAGCGCCAGCTCGATGGCGGCAATCTCGGCGGCTGATTTGACCGTCGCCAGCGTGCGCATGGGCTGCTCGCTGGTGCCCAGGTCGGCCCGGCCACCGGCAGTCTCCATCTGCACGTTGCGCAACTGGCGCGAGATGGTCGCTGCGCTGATGCCCAGCGCTTGCATTTTGGCGCTGTCCAGCGTGATGCGCACCTCGCGGCTGACGCCGCCGACGCGGCTGACCGAGCCGACACCGGGCACCGCCAGCAGGCGCCGGGTGAGCGTGTCGTCGACAAACCAGCTCAAGGCCGCATCGTCCATCGAGGCAATGCGCACGGTGTAGGCCAGCACCGCACCGCCCGAAATGTTGAGCTTGCTGACCACCGGGTCGCGCAGGTCGGCAGGCAAGTCCGAGCGCACCTGCTGCACCGCCGAGCGGGTTTCGTCCAGTGCTTCCTGGGTCGGCTTCTCCAGGCGGAATTCGGCGGTAATCGTCACCACGCCGTCCTGCACCTTGGTGTAGATGTTCTTCAAGCCTTGCAGGCCCGCAATGGCGTTTTCAATCTTGCGCGCGACTTCAGTTTCGAGCTGCGCGGGCGAGCCGCCCGGCAGACTGGCGCTGATGATGATGTTGGGCACATCCAGGTCAGGAAAGTTTTGCACCTTCATGGTCTGGTAGCTCAAGATACCGGCAAAGCACAGCAGCACAAAAAACATGATGGCGGCGATCGGATTGCGGATGCACCAGGCGGAGACGTTCATGGGAATTCCTGTTACGAGGCGTTATTTGCTAGGCGCTGGTGGCTCATTATTTAGCCGCTGGTTGGACAGTACTTTTCTGCGCCAGAGGTTTGTTGGCCTCAGAAATTGGGGTCGCAGCCACGACCACTTTGACGGTATCGCCATCGGCTAAAAAGGCCGCGCCAGTGGCCACAAAACGCTCGTCCATTTTCGCTCCTTGCAAAATCTCCACCGCATCGCCGACGCGCCTGCCGGTTTTCAGCTTGACCTGCTGCACCTTGTTGCTGGCATCAATGCGCAATGCGTAGGTGAAGCCGTCGCGCAGCACCAGCGCTTGTTGGGGCAGCGTCATCGCAGTGCTGGAACCCAGCGCAAACACGCCTTTGGCAAACATGCCCGCCTTCACATCAGGGTGCTGCGGCACATCCACATACACCAGGGCGTTGCGCGTTTGCGCATCCACCGTGGGGGCCACCATGCGTACCTTGCCTTGCATCACAGCGCCGCTGGCTGCGGTGATGCTTGCCTCGGTGCCGGGCTTGATGCGCGCCACCTCGGTGCTGGTGACCTCGGCGCGCCACTCCAGGCGGCTTTGGCGAATCATGCGAAACAGCTCGGCGCCTGCACTGACCACCGCACCGACGGTCGCGCTGCGGGCGGAGATCACGCCATTGTCGGGCGCGGTGAGCTGGGCGTTGTTCAGCCGCACCTGCACCACCGTCACGTTGGCACGCGCAGCCGCCACGCGGGCTTGGGCCGTGGTTTCAGCGGTGGTGAACTGGGCGATTTGCTGGGCACTCAATGCGCCCGTGTCTTTGAGGCTCAGTGCCCGCGCGGCGTTGGCAGCCGCCTCGGCCAGCGTGGCCTGCGCCTCGGCCACAGCGGCCTGTACTTGCAGTAGTTCAGCACGGGCGGTGTCTGAACTGAAGGTGGCCAGCACCTGGCCTTTTTTGACGACATCGCCGACATTGACGCGCACGTCGGTCAGCTTCAGGCCATTCACTTCGGCACCGATGATGGCTTCTTGCCAAGGCGCGATATTTCCATTTGCGTTCACCTGCAAGCCCAGCGCGATGCTTTGCGGCTGCACGGCAGTGACGGTCAATGCGGCTTTGGCGACTCCAACTGCGTTTGCACCGTTCGCGCCGTTGGGCTTTGCCTCGTCGGCGGCCTGCAAGTTGAAAGACAGTAAGGCTGTGCCGCCGATCAACAGGGCGAGGGCGGCAGAGGAGTAAACAGCGGTTGGCTTTTGTTGAAAGAGGTTCATGATGTCGATTCCATTGAGCATTAAGGCTTGGGCGAGAGGGTTGGGGCCGTGGCTGATGTGATGGTGTTGCCAGCCACCGTCCAGCCGCCCCCGGCAGCGCGGTACAGGGAAATCCAGGCGGCTACGCGCTGACGTTGCAGGCTGACCACAGCCGTCTCAGAGGCGAGCCAGGTGCGCCGTGCGTCTTCCAGCTCCACCAAGCTGGCCAAACCGGACCGGTAACGCGCCTGAGTGGCGTTGAACGACGCGC
The DNA here is from genome assembly GCA_031420135.1 of Rhodoferax sp. Taxonomy (GTDB): domain Bacteria; phylum Pseudomonadota; class Gammaproteobacteria; order Burkholderiales; family Burkholderiaceae_C; genus JANYCG01. The sequence continues at coordinate 4,053 of JANOMD010000058.1, forward strand.
GGTAGCCCTGTGCAGCCGCTTGCGAATCGCCCTGGCGCGATGCGGTGCTTTGCAGGTTCAACAGCGCAATCTCGACCTCGGCGATGGCCTGGCGTGCCTTGCTGCGGTACTGCACCACGGCGGCGTCATAGCGCGCCTGTGCCGCCTGTACATTGGCCGCGCGGGCACCGCCGTCATACAACGGCAGGGTGATGGCCAGCGGGCCAATCGACCAGGTGGCGCCTTCGCGGGTGTTGCCCCCACTGCTGATCTGCGCGGCACCAATCGAGCCCGACAGGCTCAGGCGCGGCCTGCGCAAAGCATCGGTGCTGGTGACATCGCTGCTGCTGGCGGCCACTTCGCGCTCGGCTTGAAACACGTCAGGGCGTTGAGCGATGACTTCAGCGGGCAGTGTGGAGATTGAAAACAGAGCGGTGTTGTTGATCAAATCGTTGGCGATAGGCGGGTTTTGCTTCACCACCGCTTGAACTTCCGCCAGCGGCACGCCAATCAACGCCGCGAGAATCAGCACATCGCGCTGGCACTGCGTCCGCAGTTCAGTCACGCGCGCGGCCCCATCGGCCGCACTGGCGCGG
>JANOMD010000059.1:0-3705 GCA_031420135.1 Rhodoferax sp.
CTTGCCCACCAGCGTCACCACAGCGACGCCTCTGGTGACTTTGGGCTCCGCTTTGAACGTGCCTTTGCCCTCCAGTTTGTCACCCACCTGAACCAGTTCGACTTCGGTTTTCTCGGTGCCGTTGAGCAAAGTGACTTTGGCTTTGGCACCGTCAATTTTCATCGGCTTTCCGTGGTCAGTGATGTAGATCTGAATGATGTCGGATTTGACGACGAACTCAAAGTCGGCCAACTTGGTCTGCACCACGATGCCGCCATGCTTGGGTGTGTGGTGGTTGCCAGCGGCCAACGCTGCGCTGGCGAATAGCGATTTGACCAAAGCGGATGTCTTGCCGCGCAGGCAGTGGTCAAGCGCTACCAGCTGTCACCATGCGTAGCTACCTACCCGACAACGGTCTGATCAGGAAGGCCAGCGCTGGTGCTCGTCATCAATGACATAGGCATGGGAATGCTCGCGGTCGGCGGACACCGCCTCGGGCTCGCCGGCCAGGTGTGGATGCCCTGGCGCAAGGTCGTCGTGTCGGTGAGGGCGTTCAATTGGGTCTTCTAGGGGCCAGAGGCGCATCGAGAGCAGTACAGCAGCGCTGGCAACTACGCCCAATGTGCATGACCTGCCAGATAGTCGGGTTTTTGACGGGGTATTCCTTGACTTTAGCCCATCCCCTGGGGTAGGATACGACATGTCAGAAAAACATCTTCATGCAGTTCATCCTGACATAATCAAGCGGCTGAAACGAGCGACCGGACATCTGCAAAATGTGATCTCCATGATGGAGGAAGAGCGGCCCTGCCTTGACATTGCCCAGCAACTTCACGCGGTGGAGCGTGCCATCAGCGCGGCAAAGAAGCTGGTCATCCACGACCACTTGGATCATTGCCTTGAAGAGGTCGCGAGTGCAGGTACTGGCTCGATGCGTTCGTCCGTTTCGCAGTTCAAGGACATTACCAAGTATTTGTAAATGCGCAGATCTGCTCGGACCCTCGTGTCGTGGTTAATGCTTGTCATACTGCTGACGAGCATGGGTGCGCGCGGGTTCCATTCAAAAGAATTGGTTCACGACCTTGACCACCACGGGCAAACAAGCATTGCGACACTCGGCAGCCCTCACACGGGTCTGCCCGAGACTGGTGGAAATCCGAAGTCAGAACCGCTCGATGAAATGGAACACCAGTTGTTTCACGCTGTCGGTACGTCGTACCTGCTGGCGAGCGATACTGCAAGTTTTTCCTGGGATGCTTCAGCCCAGATACTGGTGCCTGCCTCAAGTTCCCCTAGTCTGCCCGTAGCGCAGCTTGAGCCTCCTTTGCGACCTCCCCGAAGCTCCGCCTTCATCTAACTGCGCCTGCGCTGCGCAGTTCCCCGCGCTTTTTCCTTCGACTGCTCGTCGAGCGGCTTAGCCACATTTGGCACATTTGGCACATTTGGCACGTTTGGCACGTTTGGCACGTTTGGCACGTTTGGCACGTTGGCCACGTTGGCCACGTTTTCACACTATTTGAGGTTTGTCATGAAACTAAAGAATCCGTCCTTTCGGGTCCGCATCTACGCGGGAGCCGCCGCGGCGCTGTGCGTTTTCACACTTTCTGCGCAGGCACAGAGTCGGCCGGCGAAGTTTTCTGTTGCAAATGCGCAGGTGCAGGCTCTTGGCATCCAGACTGCGCCATTACAGAGCCAGGCAGAGTCGGTGCGAAACAGTTTCCCTGCCCAGGTCGTGATCCCGCCGGACGCTGAGCAGGTGATCAGTTCGCCGGTAGCCGGTCTGATTTCACAGTTGCTGGTGCAGCCAAACCAGATGGTGCGCGTTGGCGCGCCTTTGGTCCGCATTGCCAGCCCGGAACTTGGGCAATTGCAACTGCAACTGCTTCAGGCGAATACGCGCGCAACACTGGCAAGGCAGGCGGCCAAGCGTGAACAGGATCTCTTTGGCGAGGGCCTGATTGCCCAGCGCCGCGTGCAGGAGGCTCAAGCTGCGTTGCAGGAAGCCGAGGCGACATTGAAACAGGCCAAAACAGCATTGCGCCTGAGCGGCATGTCGATGTCAGTCATAGACAAGGTTGCTGCCTCTGGTAATCCCCAGGAGAGCCTGGTGCTGGCTGCAACACAGGCGGGTGTTGTGACCGAGATCAAGGTCAAGCCAGGCCAACGGGTCGACGCAACAACGCCTCTCATGCATATCGCCCAGACCGGCACGCTTTGGCTTGAAATTCAAGTGCCGGTCACTGCAAGCGCGAGTTGGGCAACGGGCACCAAGCTGAAAGTTCAGGGGCGCGATATCACAGCACAGATCATGAGTAGCAGCGCCATGGTGACATCCGGCAGTCAGATGGTGGTCATGCGTGCCAGTGTGCAGGGAAATACAGGCCGAGTACGCCCTGGCGAGCTGCTGACCGTCGAGCTGCCGGTTGCTGCCACGGCAGGCGCATGGGATCTTCCCTTGTCATCCGTAGCGCATGACGGCGATCAGGCCTACGTATTTGTGCGCACACCGGACGGATTTGAAGCCAGACCTGTCAAAGTCTCAGCCAGTTCCGGTCAGCGGGTGCGTGTCCAGGGGCCTGTTAAAGCGGGCGACGAGGTTGCAATCAGTGGCGTGGTGGCACTCAAGGGCGCTTGGCAGAACGAGAAGGAGAGCAAGTGATGCTGGCCCGCCTGGTTCAATTTTCCCTGGCGCAGCGCCTCTTCGTGCTGCTGGCCACGCTCATGGTGGCGGCGGCGGGTTGGTACGCGGCGATAGGCTTGCCGATTGATGCGTTCCCCGATGTGTCCAGCACGCAGGTCAAGATCATCATGAAAGCGCCGGGCATGACGCCGGAAGAGGTTGAAAGCCGCATCGCGGTGCCGATTGAAGTGGAAATGCTGGGAATCCCCAAGACCCGGATTCTGCGGTCGGTCACCAAGTACGGCCTGGTCGATGTCACGATTGACTTTGAGGACGGCACTGACATCTATTGGGCGCGCCAGCAGGTCAGCGAGCGCTTGGGTGGTTTGACCGAGAATTTACCCAGCGGCATCACGGGTGGTATGGCCCCGGTCACGACTCCGCTGGGAGAGATGTACATGTTCACGGTGGAGGGCGAAGGGCTGACACTGGCCGAGCGTCGCAGTTTGCTGGACTGGGTCATCCGCCCTGCGCTGCGCACGGTGCCGGGTGTGGCCGACGTGAATGCCTTGGGCGGTATCGTGCGTGCCTTTGAAGTGGTGCCTGACCTGACCAGCATGGCGGCCAGCGGGGTCACCATCACGCAGCTGAAAGAAGCTATTGCCGCCAACAACCGCAACGATGGTGCCGGGCGCTTGGGCGAAGGCGACGAGGTGCTGCTGGTGCGCAGCGAGGGCAGCATCACCAGCCAGGAAGATTTGCGGGCCATCGTGGTGACGATGAAACACGGCTCGCCGGTGCGCTTGGGCAACCTGGCCGAGGTCAAGATCGGCACCGTGTCCCGCTACGGCGTGGTCACCCAAAGCGGTCGCGGCGAGGCGGTGCAGGGGCTGGTGCTGGGCTTGGCGGGCTCCAACGCAAAAATGGTGGTGGAGGGCGTGCGCAAAAAGCTGGATGAGCTTCAGCCGACGCTGCCGCCGGGCGTCACGATCAATACGTTCTACGACCGCGCATCGTTGGTGTCGAAGGCGGTCACAGCGGTATCGACCGCCCTGATCGAGGCTACGCTGCAGGTGATCGTGCTGCTCGGCTTGTTCTTGGGCAAC
>JANOMD010000060.1:0-5922 GCA_031420135.1 Rhodoferax sp.
CAGTGCCACGCTGCCTGTCACGTAGTCCATCCAGATGTCACGCATGCCGACCCAAATGTGGTACATCAACGCGATGATGACGGTGAAGGTGAGCACTTTCATCCATTGGCTTGAGAAAATGCCTGCCCATTTGTCATAGCCAATAGGTCCCTTTGAAAGCAGCACTTGGGCCAGAACGGCCAGCGTGAACAAGGCCATCAAGCCCGCCGTCACCCGCTGGGCCAACCAGTCGCGCAAACCGTAATGTGCACCGACAACGATGCGCTTGGTGCCGTAATTCACTGCCATGTCAATTTCCTTTTGTGAGCTGCTTCAGTACAAGCCAAACAGCTTGGCACCCAGAATGACGGTCAGGCCGACGCTCAAGGCCAGCGTTACAAGGGCTGAGCTCCTGCCAAACTCCTTGGTGACGGCAGCGTGGCTGATGTCCATCCAAAGGTGGCGCAAACCAGCGATGAAATGGTGCAGGTAGGCCCAGATGAGTGCCAGTGCAACCAGCTTCATAAACCAGCCAGGTGCTATGCCAATGCCGCCGCCGAATGCGCTGGTAAATTTGGCAAATGAGATTTCGCTGGACACAGACGTGTCAAACATCCAGATGATGAAGGGCAACAGCAAAAACATGATGAAACCGCTGATGCGGTGCAATATCGAAACGATTCCTGCTGCCGGCAGTCGGTATGACGGCAAGTCCTTGAAAACGTTAATGTTGCGGTATTCGGGTCGTTTGGGACGCGTTGGGGTTGCCAAGTCGGTCATTTAGGTTTCCAGAAAGTAACAGGGTTGTAATTGTTTGAACTTCAGAAAACCAAAATTCTATTGCAATGCAGCAAGCTGACGGTGTTCATGCAAATTAACCGTCAAACTTAAGGCATCAATTCAGTTCATTTCGATAGTAATGCGTATCTGTCAGATAGAGGCCGCGTCGCATCTCCATCGGTGCATCGCTGTAGGTAAACGCGACTCGCTCCACGCTCAAAAGCGGCGTTTCACGGGCTATTTTCAAAAGTTGGCTTTGCTCGGCATCGGGCATCACGGCGCGAATTTTCTCTACCGCGCGCACCATTCGTACTCCGAACTCGGTTTCAAACAGCGCGTACATCGGTCCGTGGTAGTCTCTCAAGCGCTCGGCTGTCAGGCCTTTGAATGGGCCGCCGGGCAACCACAAATCCTCCAGAATAGTAGGGCAGTTGGCAAATGAAAGCACCCGCCTGACTTGCAAAACGCTGTCACCCGTGCGCAACCCCAGCGAACGGGCGACTTCACTGTTGGCACGCAGTCGCTTGCAATCAATGATTTCGCGTTGCGCCGGACCCTCGGTGCTGGTGTCGCCCTCGTCAGGCATCAACTTTAAAAAGCGGTATTGAACATGCTGTTCCGCGTGCGTGGCAACAAAGGTGCCCTTTCCCTGGCGGCGCACCAGCAAATTCTCTGCAGCGAGTTCGTCAACCGCCTTTCGAACGGTGCCCTGGCTCACCCGAAATCGGGTGGAAAGGTCCATTTCGCTGGGAATCGACTCGCCTGGTTTCCATTCTCCCGCGAGCAGGCTCTGGAGAATCAAACCCTTGATTTGCTGGTAAAGCGGGCTAAAAGCCGGTGTTGCCAAAGTGTTTGCCGCCTGGCCTGAATCGGGTAGATTGGCTATGCGATCGGCAAGAGTGACGGGCAGGGAGCTCATGGTTTTCGGCGGGATGAAGCTGCAATCATATCTTATATAAGATATAAGACAAATTGACGCATCAGGTCGTTCGCGGGTAAACTCTAGTGGCTATTTAAAGGGGCAAGTGCATTGCACTCTCGTGCGGCACTGCACGACCCCAACCACCCTATTACCTTACTTTTCGGAGTCTTTCCCATGAGCAAAAAGCCTGTCCGTGTTGCAGTCACCGGCGCTGCCGGTCAAATCGGTTACGCCATCCTGTTTCGCATCGCCTCAGGCGAAATGCTGGGCAAAGACCAGCCTGTGATCTTGAGCCTGCTCGAAGTGCCGGTGGAAGGTCCGCAAAAGGCGCTCAAGGGCGTGATGATGGAATTGCAGGATTGCGCTTTCCCGCTGCTCGTGGGCATGGAAGCGCACGGCGACCCAATGACGGCGTTCAAAGACGTTGATTTCGCCTTGCTGATTGGTTCGCGCCCGCGTGGCCCAGGCATGGAGCGCGCAGATTTGCTGGCCGCCAATGCGCAAATTTTTACCGCCCAGGGCAAGGCCTTGAACGCTGTGGCCAGCCGCAACGTCAAGGTGTTGGTGGTCGGTAACCCGGCCAACACCAACGCCTGGATCGCCATGAAAAGCGCGCCCGATCTGCCACGCAAAAACTTCACCGCCATGCTGCGCCTGGACCACAACCGCGCGCTTTCGCAGCTCGCCAGCAAAACCGGCAAGGCGGTGGCAGACATCGAAAAACTGGCGGTGTGGGGCAACCATTCACCCACCATGTACCCGGACTACCGCTTTGCGACTGTCGGCGGCGCGAGCGTCAAGGACATGATCAACGACCACGACTGGAACGCCAACACCTTCCTGCCTACAGTTGGCAAACGCGGCGCTGCGATCATTGAAGCGCGCGGTGTTTCATCCGCCGCGTCGGCTGCCAATGCGGCCATCGACCACATGCGCGACTGGGCGCTGGGCACCCAAGGCAAGTGGGTGACGATGGGCATTCCTTCAGACGGTCAATATGGCATCCCCAAAGACACCATGTTCGGTTTTGCCGTGACCTGCGAAGGCGGCGAATATAAGCCGGTAGAAGGGTTGGCGATTGACGAATTCAGCCAGGCTTGCATCAACAAGACGCTCAAGGAATTGCAGGACGAGCAGGCTGGCGTGGTGCACCTGTTGTAATTTCAAGACACGGAATTGTTCATGCACCCGCGCGAAATTCTTCTGGGCGCACAGGCCGCAAGCGGTTTCTTGCCGGTCTGCGACCATTACAGCGGCGTTGAAGCGCGCATGAGGAAAAGCCTGGAATTGCAGGCTGCCATGTCCGAAGAGTTTGGCACCTGCGTGTTCGATGTCTCGCTGGACTGCGAAGACGGTGCACCGGTGGGTGGCGAGGCAGAACACGCCAAAATGGTGGTGGCGCTGGCCAACCAGGCGTTTGGTGTGCGTCAATCCGTCACGCCTCGAATTGCCGTGCGGGTTCACCCGGTCGACCACCCCGCCTTTGCGGACGACATTTCCACCATTGTGGGTGGTGCGGGCAGAATTCTTTGCCATGTGATGGTCCCCAAGGTCGAAAGTGTGGCGGATGTGGACACGGCGGTTCGCGCGGTGGATGCCGCCTCGGCCAAGCTGGGCCGCTCCAGCCCTTTGCCGCTGCACGTGCTAATCGAATCGCCGGGGGCGGTGAACCAGGCCTTTGCCATTGCCGCGCACCCGCGTGTGTTGTCGCTGAGTTTTGGTTTGATGGATTTTGTCTCGGCGCACGGCGGCGCGATTCCTGCCAGCGCCATGGATTCCAATACCGCCTCGCAGGCCAGGGGCATCGGCCAGTTTTCGCATCCGCTGGTGACACGCGCCAAGCTTGAGATTGCTTCGGCCTGCCACGCCTCAGGCAAGGTGCCCTCGCATTGTGTGGTGACAGAATTCAGCGACACGGCGGCAATGCAAACCTCAGCCCGTCGCGCTGCGCAAGAGTTTGGCTTCACCCGCATGTGGAGCATCCACCCTAACCAGATCCGACCCATTCTGGAAGCCTTTGCCCCCAGCGCGCCTGAAGTTGAGGAGGCTGCAAAGCTGGTACTGGCCGCGCAGAAGGCGAGCTGGGCGCCAATCAGTTTCACTGGGCGCCTGCATGACCGTGCGAGCTACCGGTACTTCTGGCAAGTGCTGGAGCGCGCCCACCAATCGGGCCGCGCCATGCCACCTGCCGTGCAGTCCTTTTTTATGCCCGACGCCCGTTGATCGGGACATCCAACAGGTGCTATCCATGAAATTTTCCCCAATGCCTGCCATCGCCTTGACGTGCGCTTTGGCCCTGATGGCGCCTGGTGCGCTGTTTGCACAATCTGCAACTCCGGCGCAAAAGAGCAGTCCCAAGAAGGCAGCCGTCACGCCGTCGCCAAGCCGCGTAGAGGCAAAGAGCAAGGCGACTCAAATGGCCACCGGCATTAAGGCCGCCGATGACGCGTTGACGCCCGCCGAGCTGGCAATCGCGGAGCGGGTTTACCAAGGAAATTTGCCCTGCGAGCTCGGTGCCTTTGTCTCTTTGACGCCTGATCCGAAATCGCCCGGCTATTTCAATGTGCAGGTGAAAAACCTCAAGTTCCGGATGTTCCCGGTTGGAACCACCACAGGTGCGATCCGCCTGGAAGACAAAAAAGCGGGTGCTGTGTGGTTGCAGCTGGCCAACAAGTCCATGCTCTTGAACCAGAAACTCGGTCAACGCCTGGCCGATGCCTGCATGAATCCGGCGCAGGTGGCCGTCGAGGAGTCGATGCAAAAGAATCCAGTGCCAAGTGTGCTGGATGCACCTGCTACACCAGCAGAATCTGCCGCATCTGCCGCATCTGCCGCATCTGCCGCATCTGCCGCATCTGCCGCCGCAGGGTTGGCAGCCGCTGCCGCACCGGCGGCGTCGGCGCCATCGCCAGCCAGATAAAAACTGACCCCAATGCGCCACGACAATCGGCGTGATATTTGATACTGAAAAGGAGTAGAACCATGCCTGACCCATTTTTGCAAACTTACCGCGCCCACGTGGCCGAACGCGCTGCCGTTGGCATTCCACCGTTGCCGCTGTCGGCCCAACAAACCGGCGAACTGATTGAGCTGTTAAAAGCCCCACCGAAGGGCGAAGAGGCGACTTTGCTCGACCTGATCACCCACCGCGTACCTGCCGGTGTGGACGATGCGGCCAAGGTGAAAGCCTCGTACCTGGCGGCTGTGGCGCACGGTACGGAGCAATGCGCCGTGATCTCTCGCGAAAAGGCGACTGAATTGCTGGGCACAATGCTGGGCGGCTACAACATCAGTCCGATGGTTGATTTGCTGGGTGACAACAGTGCATCAGTGGCGCAAGTGGCGGCCAATGGCCTGAAGAAAACGCTGCTGATGTTTGACCAGTTTCATGACGTGAAGGAAAAGGCCGACAAGGGCAACCACTTTGCCAAGGAAGTGATGCAAAGCTGGGCCGATGCTGAGTGGTTTACGTCTCGCCCTGAAGTGCCGCAGTCCATCCGGCTGACCGTCTTCAAAGTGGAAGGCGAGATCAATACCGATGATCTCTCCCCCGCGCCCGATGCCTTCAGCCGCCCCGACATCCCGCTGCATGCGCTGGCCATGCACAAGAACGCACGTCCCGGTGTGGTGCCAGAAGAAGACGGCAAACGTGGCCCTGTCAAATTCATCAACGATCTCAAAGCCAAAGGCAACTTGGTGGCCTACGTGGGTGACGTGGTGGGCACCGGCTCCAGCCGCAAATCGGCGACCAACTCGGTGTTGTGGTTCACGGGTGAAGATATTCCTTTTGTGCCCAACAAGCGTTTCGGCGGTGTCTGCCTGGGTACCAAGATTGCGCCGATTTTCTACAACACCATGGAAGACTCGGGCGCGTTGCCGATCGAGCTTGATGTCAGCCAAATGAACATGGGTGATGTGATCGAGCTGCGCCCCTACGAAGGCAAAGCGCTGAAAGATGGCAAGGTGATCGCCGAGTTCAAAGTCAAAAGCGAAGTGCTGTTTGACGAAGTACGTGCCGGTGGCCGCATTCCTTTGATCATTGGCCGGGGCCTGACCGCCAAGGCACGCTGGGCGCTGGGCTTGCCAACTTCCACCTTGTTCCGCTTGCCCACCAACCCCGTGGACAGTGGCCGTGGCTATACGCTCGCGCAAAAAATGGTCGGCCGCGCCTGTGGTTTGCCGCTGGTCAACGGCGAGCAGCCCGGCATTCGCCCTGGCACTTATTGCGAGCCGAAAATGAC
>JANOMD010000061.1:0-2081 GCA_031420135.1 Rhodoferax sp.
GACCGGCTGCTGGCTCGCCAACGCTGGAAGTATTACGCCAGTCGGGGGTACACGATGACCAGCCACGATCTGGCCGCGAAGCCGACGTCATGATGGCCAACAGTCCAAAACACCTGCCGCGTTTCTTGCCGACCCTCACCGAGGTCGTGCACCCGCGGCAGGACAATGCGCATTCTGCTCCGAGTGCCACCGGTTCACCAGCGAACTCAACCGCCAACGCGCAGCCAGTGTCTACGTTGGAGCGCAGCGTCAGCCGGATCATGCTGCGCCTTGAAGCGCCGCTTCAGGCGCGTTTGAAGCTTGCTGTGGGCGCACTGATTCACGGTCAAATCGAACAGTTGATGCCGCTGATCCAGCTAGAGATCGAGGCTGCCGTGCGTGAAGCCGTCATGGAAGGCGTCACCATTGAGTTGGTACGCGCTCGCAACGAATCCGGTTGACAGGACGCTGTTGGTATCTTCCCTATAGGTTTGGCATAAAAATTGCGCTATTCTGCCGCCCGTGGAGCAATTACATTCACACTTTTGCCTTTCTTCGTTTTTTATCTGGAGTAGTTTATGCAAATGAAATTAAAAGTTACTGTTGCTGCTGCGATGGCTGTGGCAGCTGGAGTGGATTTCGCGCAAGACCTGGTCGTCAAGATCGGGCACGTTGCCCCGATCTCGGGCGCGCAGGCTGCATACGGTAAGGACAATGAGAATGGTGCCCGCATGGCCATTGAGGACCTGAACGCCGCTGGCGTCATGATCGGTGGCAAAAAAGTCAAATTTGAACTGGTTGCCGAAGACGACGCAGCTGATCCAAAGCAGGGCGCAGCCGTTGCACAGAAGTTGTGCGATGCCAAAGTGGCAGGCGTAGCCGGTCACCTGAACTCAGGCACCACGATTCCTGCTTCCAAAATCTACAACGACTGCGGTATTCCCCACATCACCCCGTCGGCCACCAACCCTAACCTGACCAAGCCTGGCTACAAAACCACCTGGCGTCTGCTGGCCAATGACAATGCGCTGGGCGCTGGCCTGGCGTTCTATGCGGCTGATGCCTTGAAACTCAAGCGCATCGCCGTGATTGATGACCGCACTGCTTACGGCCAGGGTGTGGCAGATGTGTTCAAAAAGACCGCTGCTGCCAAGGGCATCACGATTGTTGATGAGCAGTTCACCACTGACAAATCGGTTGACTTCATGTCCATCCTGACCGCCATCAAGGCTAAAAATCCGGACGGCGTATTCTTTGGCGGCATGGACCCACAGGCTGGCCCCATGCTGCGCCAGATGGAGCAGCTTGGCTTGACCAACGTCAAGTACTTCGGCGGTGATGGCATCTGCACCAACGACCTGATCAAGCAATCGGCCGGCGCCAAGACACTTAACAACGTGGTTTGCGCTGAAGGCGGTGCTTCATTGGCCAAAATGCCTGGCGGAGCCGCCTGGATGGCGCGCTACGAAGCCAAGTACCCCAAGCAGTTCCAGGTTTACAGCCCGTATGTGTACGACGCAGTACACGTTCTGGTTGACGCCATGAAGCGCGCTGGCAGTGCTGACCCTAAAGTTTACGGCCCCATGATTGGTGCCACCAACTACAAGGGCATCACCACCACAGTGCAGTTTGAGCCCAACGGCGAGCTGAAAAACCCCGCCTTGACGCTGTACACCTACAAGGGTGACAAGAAAATCGCGCTGAACTAAATCGCTGCGCCCCGCGAAAAGGCCACCTTCGGGTGGCTTTTTTTATGCCCACATTCAGCTACGCAAGCATCTCCAGCAATACCGGGTGCCAAAGCGTTTCGTCCACCTTGCCCATCTTTTTGCCGAGCCGAACTTTGTCAACACAGCGAATCTGATTTGCTTTTTTTCACCCTTTTTCTGCCTCGGCGCGTGAAAGAATTTTTGGCGCGGGCACCGCGCCTTTGAGATCAGCGAATCGCATCAGGTAAAATGAAGGTTCTGGAGAGGTGGATGAGCGGTTTAAGTCACACGCCTGGAAAGCGTGCGAGGGGTTATACCCTCCGCGGGTTCGAATCCCGCCTTCTCCGCCAGATGGCAAGCCCCGTAAGCCTTGTGTTTACGGGGCTTTTTGGT
>JANOMD010000062.1:0-3014 GCA_031420135.1 Rhodoferax sp.
GATTTTTTTTGCCGGCTTGAAATGGCGGTGGATCGCACCACCGGTGCTGATTGGCCTGATCGCTGCCGTTCTGCTGGTCGTTTTTGAGCCCCGACTGTGTGCCGATGGCGTCAGTTGGCCGCTATTGCGCGACTACCAGCAACAGCGCGTCTGCACGCTGCTGGACCCATCCCGAGACCCGCTGGGCAAAGGCTTTCACATCATTCAGGGGATGATCGCCATTGGTTCGGGCGGCGTTTGGGGCAAGGGGTTTATGCAGGGCACGCAAACCCATCTTGAGTTCATCCCCGAACGCACGACGGACTTCATCTTTGCTGCGTTTTCAGAAGAGTTTGGCCTGGCCGGCAATCTGGCGCTGATTGTGGCGTTTGCGTTTCTGATCCTGCGTGGGCTGACGATTGCATTGGAAGCGCCAACCCTGTTTTCAAGACTTCTCGCAGGCGCCGTGACGATGATTTTTTTCACCTATGCCTTTGTCAACATGGGCATGGTCAGTGGCATATTGCCGGTGGTCGGTGTGCCATTGCCGTTCATCAGTTACGGTGGCACGGCAATGGTCACGCTGGGGCTGGGGCTGGGCATCTTGATGTCAATTGCCAAGTCGAAACGGCTGGTGCAGACGTGACTGAAAACAACAAGCAGTTTTTCGACGGGCCGCCCCTGGAAAAACCAATGCCCTCGGGCAGCAGTGCGGTACACAACGCGGCAAGCGTGGGGGCCACATTCCCGGTATCGATCATCGGGGTTGGCAATATGGGTGGCGGCATGGCGCGCAACTTGTTGGCGAAAGGCTGGCCTGTCAGTGTTTATGACATCGATACCTCCAAAATGCGAGAATTGGAACAAATTGGTGCTGTTGCTCTCGTAAAATATAGCCAGTTTGCTATTGATTCTATAGTCAGCATTGTCTGCGTGGTGGATGCCGTGCAAACGCGGGAAGTTCTGTTTGGAGAACACGGCCTTGCCCAGGCCATGCAATTGGGCCGAACCGTGATGCTTTGCCCGACGCTGGCGCCGCACGATGTGGAGCAGATGGCGCAGGAACTCATTCCGTTCGGCCTGCACACCATTGACGCACCCATGTCGGGCGGACCATTGCGCGCCGCAGATGGCAGCATGAGCCTGATGGTGGCGTGCCCCCAAAACGTGTTCGAGCGCCACAAAAACCTGATCGTCGCGCTGTCTGACAAGGTCTTTCACGTCAGCGAGCAGGTCGGTGATGGCGCACGAACCAAGCTGGTCAATAACCTGCTGGCTGGCATTAACCTCGTTGGCGCTGCAGAGGCGCTGGCCCTGGCACAACGAATGGGGCTTGATTTAAACAAGACGCTGGACGTGATTGAACACTCGAGCGGGCAAAGCTGGATCGGATCAGACCGCATGCGCCGCGCCTTGCAAAACGACCTGGTGCCCCGCGCCCACATGACCCTGCTGGAAAAAGACACCCGGCTGGCCATCGAGGCCGCTGCTGCCGTCGGATTTCATGGCCCCTTGGGCCCCAGCGCCAGAGACGTTTTTGCAGCGGCCAGCGCCGGCGGCTTTGCCAACCTGGACGATGCCGCTTTGTTCAATTGGCTTGCCAAGCACTGACTCTGCAAGGGAAATGTCGGCAAGGCCTAAAATGCCCGCATGATTTCACGCGAACCCACCATTGAACGCCTGGCGATTGCCAAATCCCTCTTGCTGACTCCGTTTGGACTGGATGAAACCCATCTGGTCAAAGCGCTGAACGAAATCAAGGCCCATCAGGTTGATGATGCCGACCTTTACTTCCAATACACCCGTTCCGAAGGCTGGAGTCTGGAAGAAGGCATCGTCAAAACCGGTTCCTTCAGCATCGACCAGGGCGTCGGTGTACGCGCTGTCAGCGGGGAGAAAACTGCGTTTGCGTATTCTGACGACATTTCCGACGCGTCTTTGCTGGATGCCGCCCGCACCGTGCGCGCCATCTCTGCCGCGTCCAAATCGGGCAAGGTCAAAACGCCTGCGAGCAAAGTTGCCAAAAGCCGCACTTTGTACAAGGACCTGGACCCCATTTCAACCCTGGACAGCACGGCGAAAGTTGCCCTGCTCGGCAAAGTTGAAACCCTGGCCCGCGCCAAAGACCCGCGGGTGGCGCAAGTCATGGCAGGGCTTGCCAGTGAATATGATGTGGTGATGGTGGCCCGCGCTGACGGAACCCTGGCCGCTGATGTGCGTCCCCTGGTTCGGTTAAGCGTCACGGTCATTGCAGAACAGACGATTGGCGGCAAAGTGCGCCGCGAAGTGGGCTCGGCCGGAGGCGGCGGTCGTTTCGGCCTGGCGTATTTCGACGATGCCTGCCTTGAAACCTATGTCAACGAAGCCGTCAACGCAGCACTGACCAATTTGGAGTCCCGCCCTGCGCCGGCTGGAGAAATGGTGGTGGTATTGGGCTCGGGATGGCCCGGAATTTTGCTGCACGAAGCGATTGGCCACGGCCTGGAGGGTGATTTCAACCGCAAGGGGTCCAGCGCGTTCAGCGGAAAAATCGGCAAACGCGTTGCGGCCAAAGGCGTTACCGTGCTTGACGACGGCACGCTTGCGGATCGGCGCGGTTCACTGAATGTGGACGACGAAGGCTGCGCCTCGCAGAAAAACGTACTGATTGAAGACGGCATCTTGAAGGGCTACATTCAAGATTCCATGAACGCACGCTTGATGGGGGTGAAACCGACCGGCAACGGCCGGCGCGAGAGCTACGCACATGTGCCGATGCCGCGCATGACCAACACCTACATGACCGGTGGCGACATGGACCCGAAGGAAATCGTCGCCAGCATCAAGAAGGGTCTGTACGCGACAAACTTTGGCGGTGGCCAGGTTGACATTACCTCCGGCAAGTTCGTGTTCTCTGCATCAGAAGCCTTTTGGGTTGAAAACGGCAAAATTCTGTACCCGGTGAAAGGCGCAACGCTTGTAGGCAGTGGGCCGGAATGCCTCAAGCGCGTCAGCATGATCGGCAACGACATGAAGCTCGACACCGGTGTTGGCAC
>JANOMD010000063.1:0-1903 GCA_031420135.1 Rhodoferax sp.
CGCGGCGTGCTCGCTGGTCTTGCCCACGGGCGAATCCACCAGATCCATGCCGCGCTTACGCAGCTCGTCGCCGATCTTCATGGAAGTGCCGGGATCGATAGTGCTCATCTCGATCACGATGCCCCCTTGTTGCAGGCCTTCCGCGACGCCGCCCTTGCCCAGCACCACTTCCTCGACATGCTGCGGCTCAGGCAGCATCGTGACGACGAACTCGCTCGCCGCGCCCACTTCTTTCCCCGTGGCAGCGGCCTTCGCGCCCGCCTTTACGAGACGAGCTACCGCTTCAGGACTGCGGTCGAAAACCGTCAGTTCGTGGCCGTGTTTGAGAATGTTCAGGGCCATGGGCGCACCCATGACGCCAAGGCCGATAAATCCAACTTTCATTACTACTCTCCTGTTTGAAAAATGACGGGACCTGGCTTAAGTGCGGTCGGCCCACTGGTTGATTTCCCATACCGGACGGCCGCGCAGATCGGCCACGTCGGTGCGCGTGAATTCTGCTGCCGCCGGCTTGGCGCCAAGCTTGTCGTAGGCCTGCTTGACCAGTGGCGCCGTGCGCGAGAAGGCGCCCTTGACCTGGGCCCACTTCAACGGTGCCTCGATCACCTTGTTGTCGGCCATGAATTTTGAGGTTTCCAGCACGGCGCGCGCGTCGTTCTCGGTCGGCCAGGACCAGCCACGAGAAAACAGCACGTCGTCCTTGACCACCTTGGCGCCCTGGGTGGCGTCAAGCTTCCAGTAGTCCTTGACCAGTTGCGACACCGCACCTGCGTCCATGGCGGTAAGGGCCGCCACCGCTTCCTGCTGCGCGACGAGGAAGGCCACCACGGCTTGGGGGTGCTGCTCGATCAGGCCATTGCGGCCGATCCAGAACGAGCGGTGCAGGTAGTAGCCGTCGGGGAAAAAAGGCGACTTCTTCACATTGGGCAACAGGAGGCCCGCGCCCTTGCCTGCCGGGCCATCGTAGTGGTCCTCGGTATAGCCGAAGGAGTTGGCAATGGCCACGGTGCCGCTGGCCTGCGCTGCCAGAAAGGCCGGGTAGATGGTGCAAGTGGCGTCCACGCCGGTGGGAACCGAAGCAGCCTGTGCGTGGGTCGGCATGTTGACGAACTTGATGCCGGTTTCCTTGATGTCATTTACACCGAGTTCGAAGCGCAGCATTTGAAACAGTGCACTCTGCGGGTCGCCGCCCAGTGACACGCCAATGGTCTTGCCCCTGAGGTCCTGCATGTTGCGCACGGGCGAATCCTTGCGCGTGGTAATCAGAAAGCGCAGGTGGCCTTCGCCCACCACCAGCAGGCTGATCGGCAGGCCAGACGACAGGCCGCGCGTGATCGGCGTGTTGCCCCACATGCCGATGTCCAGGTTGTTGCCCACCATGGCCTCAACCATGGGCAGGGCTGTCGGGTACTCGCGCCAGTCCACGGTGAGGTCGTAACCGTAGTCGACAGCGTGCTTTTCCAGCAGCTTGTTGTTGATCATGTACTGCGTCATGGGCGAATTGCCAGCGGCCCAGGGGATGCGGCCGATGGAGACCTTGAGCGCACGGCGCGATCCCTGGGCGCGGACGAACCCCGGCATGCCGAGGGCAGCGGCGCCAGCAAGGGCGGTTCCGTTGAGCACCAGTTGGCGGCGGGAAGTGAGAATGCGGTTGTCGGACATGGTGTCTCCTTTTAGGTTCAGGTTTAGGTTTCAGTGGTAATGTTGTTTTAAGTAAATTGCTATGCTTTTGGTAGCTGCCAGCGCTTGCCTGTATTGCTCAAACGACAGGTTCGGGCAGCGCAGGCGCCGCATCGGCCGAACCGCCAATGGCGCGATAAGCCTCGTCGCGGATCAATCCCCAGATCTCCTCGGCCAGGTGGCCAAAGCGCGGATCAGCGCGAACGGATTCACTGCGCGGTCG
>JANOMD010000064.1:0-4118 GCA_031420135.1 Rhodoferax sp.
TGATGAGTGAGCAGTTTGTGGCCGATCCGCAAACCGTCAAGGCCGCGCAGGCCCAATTTGCCGCGGCTGTAGGCACTGCGGATGAAGCCGCAGCGGAAGTTCATTTCCGCCGTGCCACCGTATCGCCGCGCAGGCGCCTGCTGCAGCGCTTCAGCGCGTTCCCCGACGGCATCCGCTTCCTGGTGGATCTGCGGGCTGACATGCTGCCGCAACTAAAGGCGGACAAGCGCCTCCAGGCGCTGGATGTCGAGATGGAATACATGTTCTCCACCTGGTTTGACGTTGGTTTTCTGGACCTAAGGCGAATCAGTTGGGATTCGCCTGCGTCACTGATCGAGAAACTCATCAAATACGAGGCTGTGCACGACATTAAAAGCTGGGCCGACGTGAAAAACCGGCTCGATTCTGACCGCCGCTGCTATGGCTTTTTTCACCCGCGCCTCCCCGATGAGCCACTGATCTTTGTCGAAGTGGCCCTGATGGACGACGTTGCGCACTGCATTACGCCTTTGCTCGACGAATCGGCTGGCGCGTCAGACCTCAAAAAAGCCACGACGGCGATTTTCTACTCCATCAGCAGCACCCAGAGTGGTTTGCGTGGAGTGAGCTTTGGGGATTCGCTGATCAAGCGCGTTGTTGAAACGCTCAAGGACGAGTTTCCCAAACTGAAGACATTTGCCACACTTTCACCGATCCCGGGGTTTCGGGCCTGGTTGGTTAAAAACGCGCAAGCCATGCTGGATCGGCTGGACGACAAAAGCCGTCAGCTGCTCGGGCGCTCGCTGGGGGTTGATCGGCCAGGGTCGGAACACTTTCTGGGCGCGTCAGACACAGCGCTGGCGCTGGATGAAAAGTCGCCGGTGCGCCGCTTGCTGATGCAATGCGCGGCGCACTATCTGGGCAGTGAACTCAAGGACGCCAAGCCACTGGACCCGGTAGCCCGGTTTCATCTGGGCAATGGGGCGCGGGTGGAGCACCTGAATTGGGCCGGTGACCCGTCGGCCAAAGGCATCAAGCAGTCTTTTGGCTTGATGGTGAACTACCTGTACGACCTCAAGCGACTGGACAAACACCGTGCGCAATTGGCACAGGGCAAAATCGCCGTATCGGGCGAAATTGAAGGCTTGCAGTTTTGACAAATTATTCCGAACCAGAAAGAAAGGCACACATGATCAAAACACTTCCAAGGCGCGACATTCTGCGCATGGCAACAGCGGCCGCAGCCGCTACTGCTTTTGCCACGCAGGGTCAGTCCACCTGGCCCACCAAGCCAGTCACGATGATCGTGCCATTCCCCCCAGGAGGTGGCACTGACGCCTTTGCACGGCCCTTGTCGGCACAGTTTTCTCGGCTCACCGGCAAGCAGTTGATCATTGACAACCGGGGCGGCGCAGGTGGCACGCTGGGCGCGGGCGTCGCGGCCAAAGCGGCACCGGATGGCTACACGCTGTTCATGGGCGCGGTGCACCACACCATTGCACCGAGCATGTACCCCCGCCTGGATTACGACATCGAAAAAGACTTTGCGCCACTGGCGCTGGTCGCCAATGTGCCGCAGGTTCTTGTGGTCAATCCAAAGAATGTGCCGGGCGACTTCAAGGCGTTTTTGGCGCAACTGCGGGCCAACCCGGGGCGTCTGAACTACGGCTCGGCCGGCACCGGCACCTCGCATCACCTGGCGGGCGAGTTGTTCAAGCAGCAGAGCAAGACATTTATCACCCACATTCCCTACACTGGTGCCGGGCCTGCGCTGCGCGATCTGGTGGGCGGACAGGTAGACATGATGTTTGACGGGCTGGGTTCATCAGCCGCACACATCAAGGGCGGGCGCATCAAGGCGCTGATGGTCTCGGGCGCCAAGCGAAACGCGGCTTTTCCCGATGTTCCCTGCGCCGCCGAACTGGGTTTTCCGGACTACACCGTCACCACCTGGTACGGCATCTGGGCACCCAAGGGCACCCCGGCCGACATTCAGGCGCGCGCGGTGGAGGAGATCAACAAGGCCGGTCTGTCTGCCGAAGCTAAAGCAGTCTGGGCCACACAGGGCGCAGATTTCGGCAATCTGTCGCCGTCGCAGTTTGGTGCATTCGTAAGCAGCGAGGTCAAACGCTGGGCGGCGGTGGTGAAGGTGTCGGGCGCCAAGCTGGATTAGCCTGTGAACCATAACCTGTTTGCGGCGCTGCGCCAGGCTTTCCCGGGCGACCTGGACCAGTGCGCGATTGAAACCGACACTGGCCTGAACTATTCGTGGCGAGACATGGAGCGTGCCACTGCAATGATGGCCAATCTGCTGCAATCGCTGGATTTGCCGGAAGGTTCCCGCGTTGCAGTGCAAGTTGAAAAGTCAGTAGAAGCGGCGATGCTCTACCTGGCAACGTTGCGTGCGGGCCTGGTTTTTTTGCCATTGAACACGGCTTATCTGAGCGCTGAGATCGAATATTTCGTTGGCAACGCAGAGCCTGCCGTGGTGGTCTGCACACCCGGCAATTTTGGCTGGGTCAGCAAAATCGCCTTCAAGGCAGGCACCGGCCATGTTTTCACGCTGGGTGACGACCGTACCGGGACGCTGCTGGACCGAGCCTCCCATTGTGCGGACAGCCATGAAATTGCGCACCGGCAGAGCGACGATCTGGCCGCCATTCTGTACACCAGCGGTACCACCGGGCGCAGCAAGGGAGCGATGCTGACGCATGGCAACATGCTGAGCAATGCGCAGGTGCTCAAGGATTATTGGGGCTGGCTGCCCAACGACGTGCTGATTCACGCGCTGCCCATCTTTCACGTGCATGGGCTCTTTGTGGCGCTGCACGGAGCGTTGCTTAACGGCAGCAAGATGATCTGGCTCGGAAAATTCGACGCCAAAACGGTGTTGCAAAAAATGCCCGAGGCCACCGTTTTCATGGGTGTGCCCACGCTGTATGTGCGGCTTCTGGCCGAACCGGGCTTGAACAAAGAGGCGGTGCGCAACATGCGGCTGTTCGTCGCGGGGTCTGCCCCACTTTTGATTGAGACCTTCATGCAATGGCAAACCCGCACCGGACATACTATTCTGGAACGGTACGGCATGAGTGAAACCGCGATGCTGACGTCCAACCCCTATGGACCGGACGCGCGCCATGGCCATCAGCAAGAGCGCCGTGGCGGCACCGTCGGATTTGCCTTGCCCGGTGTTCGCCTGCGGGTTCAGGACGACGATGGCAACGCACTGCCGGTGAACGAGATTGGTGGCATTCAGGTCAAAGGCCCGAATGTGTTCAAGGGCTACTGGCGCATGCCCGAGAAGACTGCAGAAGAATTCACTGCCGACGGTTTTTTCAAAACTGGCGATGTAGGGAAGATCGACGAGCGCGGCTATGTGACGATTGTCGGGCGCTCCAAGGACCTCATCATCAGCGGTGGCTACAACGTCTACCCGGCTGAGATCGAGGGCTACATCAACGACCTGCCGGGGGTTGCTGAAAGTGCGCTGGTGGGTGTGCCACACCCCGATTTTGGCGAGGTGGGCGTGGCGGTGGTGGTTGCCAAGCCAGGGCTGCCATCGGCGCAGGCGCTTGAGCCGCACCAGATCATTGCCAGCCTGAAATCCAAACTGGCCAACTTCAAGATTCCCAAGCGATGCGTGATCGTGACTGAATTGCCGCGCAACGCCATGGGCAAGGTCCAAAAAAATCTGCTGCGCGAGCAGTACAGTGACCCGTCCAATCATTGAAGCAGACCGGGCGAAACAGCATCAGCACCAGTGAAGTCAGACGCGCCCTGCAAGCTGGGATAATTCACCCATGCCTGCCCCGTACCACGCCGCCTTGAATGTTGCCGCGCCAGACGCGAATCGATGGAAGCTGTCGGTCGCGCCGATGATGGACTGGACCGACCGCCACTGCCACTATTTTCACCGGCTGCTGACGCGCCAGGCTTTGCTCTACACCGAAATGGTGACCACGGGCGCGTTGGTCCACGGGGACGTGGCGCGCCCTCTTCAATTCAATGTCCAGGAGCACCCAGTTGCGTTGCAGCTGGGCGGCAGTGAACCGGCCGACTTGGCGCATTGCGCCGGGTTGGGTGAACAGTGGGGCTACAACGAAATCAACCTGAACTGCGGCTGCCCGAGCGAACGGGTG
>JANOMD010000065.1:0-2483 GCA_031420135.1 Rhodoferax sp.
TTTTTTGTGATGCGCCACGGCTTCAAGCTCGGTCGCAATGCCAACCCAATGCCCTATGCGCTCGTGGGGGTGGTGGTGATTTTGGGCGTGATCGTCTGGCTCAAGCCACCGGCCGAGCCGACGCGTGCGGTTTCCGCAGCACCAGCGACGTTGACGCACGGAACCCCTCTGGGCGCACCCGGCTCTGGCTATCAGGATGTGCAAAAAGTTCTGGCGCAGCGCTGCATCATGTGCCACGGCGAGCAGTTGCAAATGAAGAATGTGCGGCTGGACTTGCCCGAGAGTCTCAAGCTGCATGCACAAAACGTTTATCAGCAGGCGGTGGTGACAAAGCTCATGCCGATGAACAACTCAACGGCCATCACCGAAGACGAGCGGCTGGTCATCAAGCAATGGTTTGAGGCCGGCGCCCAAACCCCCTAGCTAGGCTATGGTGTTGAACGCGTTCATGAATTGCCTGCGAACTTGATTCGACCCGAGCCAAGCGGAATGTCGCCCGCTATCGCCCTACGAGCGTCGTCTTGCCTGCACCATTCGGACTAATGATGGCATGGAACTCTTGACGGCCGCAAAACGTTTTGGCTTTTGTAGGGTTGAAGTTGAATCTTTAAATACGCCCTGCATCAGCGTGCGCACTTTGTCCAGTAGTGGCGGTTCGGTGCGCGAGGCAATAGTGACCAGGCCAAAGCGCGCTTTGGCATTCAAGGGCGGCGAAATCGGCAGCTCCACCAAATCCGGGGCCGAGGCCCGAATGGTCAACACCACGGAATCGCTTTTGCGCACTACATCCAGCAGGCTTGAAATTTCTTCAGAACGCAGGTTAACCAACTGGTCGGGATGCGCTTGCGGGCCAAATCGCTCCATCAGAATCCGCGCTACTTCATCGCTCAAAGGGGTCGATGCAACAGGATAGTCTCGCAACCTCGCAAATGGCACATTGCTCATTTTGGCCAGCGGGTGACCGGGGCGACACATGAAAGCGCCAGCCATTTCATGGATGGCTTCGACTTTCAAATCAATTGAAGGCTGCATAGAACGAATGTCCAGGATCAGCGCATCCAGAAAGCGTTCGCGCAAGGCTTGTACCAACAGCACCGTACTGCCGCGAGATATATCAATGTGGGCCTTGGGGTATTCGGTCGCCATGAGCATCAGCAAGGGTGTCATCAGCATGGCGCCCGGCCCAGAGCCCATGCCGATGCGAAATTGGCCAATTTCACCTTTTTGCAGTTGGACACTGGTTTGGCGCAACTCGTTGGCTTCGTCCACCAACACGCGTGCGCGCTGAACGATATGCGAGCCAAAAGCTGTGAGTTCGTTTTTGCGGCCGATGCGATCGAACAACGGCTGGCCCAATTCGTCTTCCAGCGCTTTGATGCTGCGACTCAAGGCCGGTTGCGTCAGGTGGAGTTTGATGGCCGATCGGCTGAACGAGCCATTGGTGGCCAATTCAATCAAATGTCTGAGTTGAACCAAAGTCATGGCAGCTCCTGTCTATGCATGAAAGTCATGCTTGATTGCATAAGAATGCATTAGACATTATAGGAACAGCTAATTACGATGCAGTCACCATAACTTCCTGAAAGTCGAGCAATGTCAAACAAACTCAACCGATGCGCCGCTTTTTTCAGCGGTTTGTTCCTGGCTGGCGCCGCATGCGCTCAAACCTTTCCCAGCAAACCCGTCATCTTGATGGTGCCGTATCCGGCCGGTGGTTTGTCTGACGTGATTGCCCGCACCGTCAACAACGCCCTGTCCAAGAACTTTGGCCAGCCTGTGCTGGTTGAAAACCTGGGCGGCGCCAGTGGCTCCATCGGGGCACAAAAAGTGTTGAATGCACCTTCTGATGGGCAGATGATTTTTCAAGGTTCACCCAACGAATTGATTCTGGCACCCCTGGCTATTTCGGCCGTCAAATACAAAAGCGAAGACTTCCGTTTGGTGCAAATGATTGCGACCGCACAAATTGGATTCCTGGCGCGCAAAGACTTGCCCGTCACCAACGTTGATGAATTCCTGGACTACGCCCGCAAAGAAGCCAAAGAAGGACGCCCGATCACTTACGCCAGTGTGGGTCCAGGTTCGTTCTATCACCTGCTGGGCGAGCACTTGTCGAAAACCACCAACATCCCGATGACGCATGTGCCGTACAAAGGTATCGCACCCGCCATTCAGGACGTGCTCGGCGGTCAGGTCGACATTTTCCTGGCGCCTATGGGCAAGGCGAATGTAGAGCTGCAAAAGCAGGGCAAGCTCAAAGTACTGGCCATGCTCAACAGCGAGCGCCTGGAGCCGTTGAAAGATTACCCCGCCATTAGCGAAAGCAAATCGTTGAAGAACTTTGCCTTCAATATCTGGACGGGTTATTTTGTCAAGAAAGACACACCTGAACCCATCGTTCAAACCATCCACAAAGCCATCACCGATTCTCTGACCGACCCCACGGTGCGATCCGGGTTGGAAGCCAACAGCCAGTTGGTGGC
>JANOMD010000066.1:0-4463 GCA_031420135.1 Rhodoferax sp.
CAGTTGCTCCTTCACGGTGTGTACGCTTACCAGGCCGCCCGTGCCTTGCAGCTTGGTGATGATGCCGCTGCCGTCTGGCTCAACCTCCGCCAGCGGGAACCCCAGATGGGCGATGTTGGGCACCACCTTGTAGGGCGGATCGGCAAAGTAGCCGCCGGTGACTTGCGTGGTGCATTCCAGCAGATGGCCAATGGCCGTGCCCGCGCCCAAATGCTGCCAGTCATCGAGCTTCCAGCCGTAGCGATGCACCAGGGGCGCGAGGAAGAGCGATGGGTCTGCCACGCGGCCTGTGATGACCAGATGCGGTTGTAAATCCAGCGCAGGCAAGATGGCCTCAACGCCAAGGTAGGCATTCGCACCGACCACGCGCAGCCCGTGTTCGGCCACGGTTTTGCCGATCTCGGGCAAGTGCGTTTTAGGGCTGATGTGGGCCGTGAGATCGTCACCCTCTACTACTGCGATTCTGATTTTCAGCCCCATGCGCTGTGCCAGTGCCAGCGCGGCCAACCCTGCGCCGCGCGGGTTGGCCACGCCCATGTTGGTGATGATGGTGGTTCGATTGGCAACGCAGGCCGCCAACACTGCGCCCAGGCGCTTTTCGATCAACAGGTGGAAGCCCTTGGCGGGGTCGGCCATGCGCTGCAAATGGCCGTAAGCCAGCGTGCGCTCGGCCAGGCACTCAAAGGCCAGGTAGTCCAGAGCGCCGCGCTCGGCCAGATCCCGCGCGGGGTCAATGCGATCACCCGCAAAACCGGCGCCAGCACCGATGCGAAGTGTCATGCACGTTTCTCGTTGAGGGTAGACATCATTGAAAGCACTATAGGGCAAGCGTAAACTGACCACCATGAGGAAACCAATGATGAAATTTTTTGATTTGTCGATCCCCGCGAAGCGCGTCGTCTGCTGCGCCTGGCTGGCATTGATCAGCCCAGTCATGGCCTCGGACTACGAGCGCGAAGCGCGATTTGCCGACCTGGTGAAATCCGAACTGGTGGTAGGCGATGCGGTCACCCTTTCGCCACAGCCCGGTTCGCCAGCCAAATTTCGTCCATTTCTAGGTCTGTACGCGAAAGGCAAAGCCGACTTGCCCGCCCTGGTGCTGGCACACAGCGTGGGCCATCACCCCGACGAGGGCTTGACGGGCAGCCTGCGCCAGCGCCTGTTTGACATGGGTTACACCACGCTGGCGATTCAAATGCCCATCGCGGCCAAAGAGGCGACGGTGGATCAGTACTACCCGGCCCTATTCCCCGAGGCCAGCAGCCGCCTGCAAGCGGCCAACGGCTGGCTGCGCGCGAAGGGTCATACAAAAATTGTCCTTGTCAGCCACACCATGGGGTCGTGGATGGCCAATGTCTACCTGGATCAGTCCGCGCAAAGCAATGCCTACCAGGCGTGGGTTTGCATTTCGCTCACGGGAGGCTATTCATTCGCAGTGCGCAATTACCCGTTCCCGGTGCTGGATTTGTATGGCGAGCAAGACATCCCGGTGACCGTGTCGTCCGCGTGGCGGCGCGCGGGCTCGCTGCGGCTTGCCGCGACCGGATCAAAGCAAGTCATGATCGCCGGCGCTGATGCGCAGTGGCGCGGCAAGGAGCCGGCTGCGGCGCTGGCGATTGACGAATTTTTGCGGGCGCTAGGACGGTAACGCTGCTACCAGCGAGGTGTTGCGACCCGCGCCCGGCGGCACTGCTACCGTTTCGGCGGAATGATCGGCAGCGAGCTTGACAGCCCGCCATCCACCGCCAATGCCTGGCCATTGACGTAAGACGCATCATCCGACGCCAGAAACAGCGCTGCATGGGCGATTTCACTGGCCGCTCCGTAGCGGCGCAGCGGATTGAGCTGGCCGATTTTTTGCTCGGATCCATGCGCGCGAGCCCGCTCAAAAATCGGCTGCGTCATGCCGGTTTCGATCAGCCCCGGGCAGATCGCGTTGATGCGAATGCCGCTGCCCGCAAACTGGTTGGCGCTGGTCTGCACCAGGCTGATCACGCCCGCCTTGCTGGCGCTGTAGGGTGGCCCGCCCGCGCCCGAGCGCAGGCCCGCCACCGACGCGGTGCAAATGATCGAGCCACCCCCAACCCGCCCAGCCGCAGGCACCATGACGCGCGCCGCGTACTTGATGGCCAGAAACGGGCCGATCAGGTTGATTGACAGAATGTTCATCCAGTCAGCCGCCGTCAGGTCGTCATAGGGGCGCAGGCCGCCACTGACGCCAGCGTTGGCGTAAACAATGTCCAGTCCGCCAAACTCCGTGACGGCGGTCTGGATGAACGATTCGACGTCCGCCTCCTGTGACACATCCTTCACCAAAGCCACCGCCCGTCCGCCTGATTTGGTGATGGCGTCTGCCGTGGCTTGCACCTCAGCCGACCGGTCCACCACCACCACACTGGCACCATGCTGCGCAAACAGCAGGCTGCTTGCGCGACCAATGCCGCTGGCGGCACCGGTGACGATGGCGACTTTTCCTTCGAGGCGTTTCATGGGCGTTCCTGGTTTTGAGTGGGATCATTGCACCACATTTGCAGAATCCACTGATTTACTACGTTTGTGGTGCATTTTTATTGAAAATGAACCTACAGGTTAATTTATTCACAAAAACCGTCAAAAAATCATGAAAATGTATACAAAATAGGCTTCTAGCCCTTGTATTTATTTAATGTAATGCTATTTAATATATAGCATGTTGTTGCGGTGCCCGCTCAATCCCACCCGCGTTCGCGGCGCCACGCTATTGGGCATCCAGTCCGCAAGGGGTTGCGCCATCGTCTGGCCCAGCAAAGCGGTCAACCCC
This sequence comes from Rhodoferax sp., assembly GCA_031420135.1. Classification (GTDB taxonomy): domain Bacteria; phylum Pseudomonadota; class Gammaproteobacteria; order Burkholderiales; family Burkholderiaceae_C; genus JANYCG01. Next base: position 2,801 of record JANOMD010000066.1, read on the forward strand.
CATGCGGCCTGTCCAGTTGCGGGTATTCCAGGGGACTTTCGCTTAAACTGCCCCATCGTTAACCATTGAGAACTGTCATGTCCAGCATTCTCCAATCTCCTTCGATAGCCTACAAAGCGATGAAAGCGCCTAGCGCGCCTGCCCCCTCGCACCACGTCTGGTCGGTTGAAAGTTACCACCAGATGGCTGCGGCGGGTTTGCTCAGTGAAATGGACCGGGTCGAATTGATTGAAGGGGAGTTGTTGGACATGGCACCGATTGGCAGCAAGCATGCAAACTGGGTCAACCGGTTGAGCCAAAGTTTTGTTTTGCAAGCTCAACGTCGATATGTCGTCAGCATCCAAAACCCGGTCATCCTGGGCGACCGCAACGAACCCCAACCCGACCTGATGCTGCTCAAACCGGGCAGCTACATGAACGCCTTGCCCACGGCAACGGACGTGTTGCTGATTGTGGAAGTGTCTGATACCACGCTGGATTACGACCGCGATGTCAAGCTCAACCTTTACGCCCGCCACAGCATCCCCGAGGTCTGGCTGCTGGACGTGAGCCGCAACGAGCTGCTGGTGCACCGCGAGCCGGTGGATGGCCTTTATCGCCTGATGCGCAGGCTGTCCGCCAATGATGTGGCTTGCCCCGAAGCAGCGCCTGAAATCTCGGTGCGGCTGAGTGAGCTGAGTGATTGAGGGGACCGCTTTGCAGGCCCTGCTTTCGGCGCGCAAGGGCGCTGGCTGACACAGGCGGACATCGCCAGCCGGATGGGCACAACAGTCTCAGCCGTCTGCGGGCTAGAGGGCTCTTTGCGCAGTGAAAAACATTCGCCCTCTTTTTCCACCCTGCTCAAGTACGCGCAGGCATGCGGCAAAAAGCTGGCACTGCAAATGGTGTGACGCTTTCGCGGGCAGTGCCTGCGCAGTTTCAATTGCCTATTTGGGCGCCGGGTAACCCACGCCGCCAGCCTTCTCCATGGCCTTCTTCGCATCAGCCGAGGTCATGAGCGGTGTGGTGCGGTAGGCGCTCATGGCCCCGCTTGATCCGATCGCCATGGCCACCGCGGCGGCGGTGACGTTGTCTGGCACTTCCGCAATTGCCACAATGTCATATTCGCCAAAACAAAACCAGAGATCCTGCAACTTGCCGCCCATGCGTTCCATCATGGGTCGAATGGCGGCGGCTCGGTCTTGTGGATTTTTGACCATGGATGCGGTGGCCTGGGCCGCATACGAGGCTTGGATCATATAGAGGGGCATCACTGTTTCTCCGTTGACGCGGGAAGGTCCGCAGCGGGAATATTACGCCGAAGCATGATGGGTCGCAATACTCACTCACTCACACTCGCAGAGCGTTGCCTGTGACAGCGCAAAGTCCCAGTGTCCCCTTTTGACCAGATTCAATGCCCCTCTATCACCGTTCACTCCAATTTCAACCGATGTACCGCTGGCCCTCGCTTCAATTCCACTGCCGTTGAAACCCGACAACAGCAAGGCCTGTATATCCTGTATATACTTCAAATTTTTGGGGTAACTTCATGCTGACCCGAGTCTTCAAAAGCGGCAATTCTCTGGCTGTGCGCATCCCCAAAGAACTGGGTTTTGTCGATGGCGCGCAGGACATTGAGGTGGAGCGCGTGGGCAATACGCTGGTGCTGCGGCGGGTGGAGCCG
>JANOMD010000067.1:0-17049 GCA_031420135.1 Rhodoferax sp.
GGCGAGGCATTGGTCAGGATGCCGACGAGTTCCTCTTGCAGCAATTCGCGCGGCTGGACGACCGCCGCCTGCACCGGTGCCCGTTCGTCGTGCTCCACCGCGAGCGGTAAGCGCCGCGGCAGGGCAGCCATGTTGACATGCCCGGCCTCATACCCCAACCCATAGTTTGGATTGCCCGGGTAGGCCATCGGATAAGGCGCTGCCTGGGAAACCACCATCGTGGGTGGCGCATCGACCCGGTTGAACAGTTCAACCACCCACATGGCCAGCAGCGCCAGCAAAAATGCGCTGCAAAGCACGATGGCTGCGTCGCGTGTGTACTGCGGTTGCCAGGCTTCGCGAGACGCAAAAGCGGGCTCCACCACCCGCACAGAGGGCCGTCGCGCCGCTTCACCGGCTTCCATGCGCGCCTTGCGCTGGGTCGCGTCGCGCAGCAACGATTCAAGCGGCGCCAGCTCGTCACGCAGGGTTCGGAATTCGTTGAATCGGGCGGCAAACTGCTGCAGCGCACCGCGGTTGCCCGAAGCCTGCTGCCCCATGCGGGCGACGGTGTCACGCGCGGCGTTGACCTCGTCCCTGGCGTCGGCCAGCGCAGAGCTTTGGTCGGACTGCGCGACCTGCCCGCTGCTTTGGCGCTGGTTGGCGACTTGCCGCTCCAACTCGGCCAGGCGGTTCCTGACGGCGCGGGCGCGCGGGTCCATCGCCAGGTACTCGGGCGTGTAGGCGCGATTCAACTCGCTTAACTCTTCACGGGCCTGGGAGGCGCGCTGCTCCAGGTTTTCCAGCGTGGCGTTGGCGCGCACGGGTGCAGCAATCGGCCTGCCAACGGCGGCAGATTCGGTCATGGCGCGCAGCTTGCCTTCGGCAATGGCGAGCTTTTCCTGCGCCTTGTTCAGTGCTTCGGTTTGGCCCCTGACGCGTCCCAGAACCTCGTTTTCTTCACGCTCGAACGACACGATGTTGTGGCGCAGGCGGAAGTCTTCCATCTGGCGGCGTTGTGTTTGGACCTTTTGGGTGAGTTGCGCCACTTCGTCACCGATCTGTGTCAATGCGCTGCCGCTGGTTTTGGCGTAGGCATCATTCAACTGGCCGGTGTAGGCAACCACCAGTTCGTTGACCAGCGTGGCGGCCAGCGCAGCATCGGGTCCGCGGGAAGACACCTCGACCACGTCGGTGCCCTCAGCCACGGTGGCCAGCAGACCTGCTTGCAGGGCCTCGACCGGATCTGCGCCCAGCCGGTGCGCGGCGTCACGTTGCGCGTCGGGCATTTTGTCAAGCGCCGCCTTGACCAGCGGGCGGCTGGTCAGCACTTGCAGCTCATTCAACAGCGAGCGTGGCGCATTCGCGCCCTGTGTGCCGCCGGTGGACACCGCCGCCTCGACCTGGACCGCGCCGGGGTTGATCTGAACCCGCGCGCTGGCCAGGTAAATTGCCGGGCGCGAATAGCTGTAAAACAGGCCAGCGGCAGCCAGCGCCAGGAACGTGCCTGCAAAAACCAGAAGTTTGCGTCGGTTGGCGCGCTGGGTGGGCGAAGAAAACATGGCTGAGACCTTTCTGGCAGCCGCTGCACCAAGAATCAAATCAAGCCGCCTTTGAAGTTAAAGGATACCAACAGACGGCACGATGGGCTGTGACACTTGCACAGCATGTCGCTTGAAATCGCCACTTTTGTGTAGCAAAGTGTTTCAATCAACGCTCGATCGGCAGGGCTGCACCGGGCGGCACCGGACTTAAAACGGGGCTGATTCACTATCAAAATCAACCTGGCATGCTAAAAATGAACCTGTAGGTTAATTTTTTCCAATTCAAGCGCTGAAAAAGGCCAAATTACCAATAAAAAATGCCTCTAGCTCTCGCATAATATAGACTTATTGCTATACATATAATAGCAAATATGGCGAATATGACAAGTTCAATCAATTCAACCAACCAAAGAGAACTACTCAACTCGGGAAATGCCCGTCGGCTTGAACCCCAGATCCGCCGCCTTGCCCTTGCGGGCGCGCGCGGCGCGGGCGTTGTTGAGGCTGCGGATTTCAAGTGTCTCGGTGCGCTCCTTGCCACCGCGCCCGATGCCGTCAATCCGGATGCTGCGGGTGTAGGCAGCCGCGCCGGCCAGGGTGTCTTTGGCTTCAAGGTCAATCAGCATCAGGCCCTTGCCGCCATTGGCAAGGGTTTTGAGCTCGCTGATCTCAAAGGTCAAAATGCGCCCGTCCGTAGAGGCGCAGGCGACATGGGTGGCACGCGGAATCGGTTTAACCGCATTGGCGGCACTGGCGGCATTCAGCGCCGACGCTGCATTTGAGCCGGCACCCGACGCAGACGCGCTCGACGCAACGTTATTGATGCCCGAAACAATGCTCGGGCGGCAAAGGGTTTCACCGTCGCCGCAACTGACGTAGGCTTTGCCGGCTTTCAGGCGCGATGTCATGTTGTCAACCGTGGCCATGAAACCGTAGCCAGCGGAACTGCTCAAAAGCAATATGGCCGTGGCCGGCCCGGCAAAGTAATAACGCAGATGGGTGCCGGGCTCCAGTTCCAGCAAGGTGGTGATCGGCTGGCCATCGCCGCGCGCACCGGGCAGCAACGCCACCGCCACCGAGTAAACGCGGCCGTTGCTGCCGAATGCCAGCAACGTGTCGACCGTGCGGCATTCAAAGGCGCCATACAGATCGTCTGTGGCCTTGAAGGCAAAGCTGGCCGCTTCGTGGCCATGGCCTGTGCGCGCCCGCACCCAGCCCTTCTGGCTGACCACCACCGTCACCGGCTCATCAACCACTTTGACCTCAAGAACCGCCTTTTTCTCGCTCTGAATCAGCGTACGCCTTGCATCGGCAAAGGTTTTGGCATCGCTCTCGATTTCCTTGACCATGAGGCGGCGCAAGGTAGCCGGATTGCCCAGAATTTCTTCCAGCTTTTTCTGGTCTTCCAGCAGCTCCTTGAGCTCCTGCTCGATCTTGATGGCCTCCAGCCGGGCCAGTTGCCGCAGGCGGATATCCAGAATGTCGTCGGCCTGGATCTGGGACAAACTGAAGCGCGCGATCAAAGCCTCTTTGGGCTCGTCCGACTGGCGGATGATGGCGATGACCTCGTCGATATTCAGCAAAACGGTCTGGCGGCCCTCCAGAATGTGAACCCGCGCCAACACCTTGGCCAGGCGATGTTCAGAGCGCCGCTGAACCGTGATTTGCCTGAACTCGATCCACTCCACCAGCATCTGGCGCAGCGATTTCTGCGTCGGCCGGCCGTCCAGCCCGACCATCGTGAGGTTGATGGGCGACGAAGTCTCAAGGCTGGTGTGCGCCAGCAGCGTGGTGATGAACTCCTGCTGCAGGGTGCGGCTGGTTTTAGGCTCGCACACCAGGCGCACGGCAGCGTCTTTGTTGGACTCGTCGCGCACCACGTCCAGCACCGACAGCAGCGTCGCCTTGAGTTGCGTCTGCTCCAGCGTCAGCGCCTTTTTGCCAACTTTGACTTTGGGGTTGGTCAGCTCTTCAATTTCTTCCAGCACCTTTTGGGTGCTTACGCCGGGTGGCAATTCGGTCACCACCAGTTGCCACTGCCCTCGCGCGAGTTCTTCGATCTTCCAGCGCGCCCGCACCTTGAGGGAGCCGCGCCCGGTTCGATACGCATCGGCAATGTCAGCAGCCGGGCTGATGATCTGCCCGCCGCCGGGGTAGTCCGGGCCGGGGATCAACAATTGAAGGTCCCCGTCGCTCAGCTTTGGCGTCTTGATGAGCGCCACGCACGCGTCTGCCACCTCACGCAGATTGTGGCTGGGGATTTCTGTGGCCAGGCCGACCGCAATGCCACTGGCACCGTTCAGCAGCGCAAACGGCAGCCGGGCGGGCAACTGGCGTGGCTCTTCGGTAGAGCCGTCATAGTTGGGGGTGAAATCGACTGTGCCTTCGTCAATCTCGTTCATCAGCAGGCTGGTGATTTTGGCCAGCCGCGCTTCGGTGTAACGCATGGCGGCGGCACCATCGCCGTCCCGGCTGCCAAAGTTTCCCTGTCCATCGACCAACGGGTAGCGCTGCGAGAAATCCTGCGCCATGCGCACCAGTGCGTCATAGGCCGACTGGTCCCCATGCGGGTGAAAACGGCCGAGCACGTCGCCCACCACCCGGGCGCTTTTCACCGGCCTGGCGCCACTGTTGTTGTTGGGCCCAGCAAACCCCAAGCCCATGCGCGACATCGAATACAGGATGCGCCGCTGCACCGGTTTGAGGCCATCACACACATCGGGCAGGGCACGGCCCTTGACCACGCTCAGGGCGTATTCAAGGTAAGCGCGCTGCGCATAGGTCGCAAGGTTCAGGTTGGCGTCGTCATCCGGGTTGCCAGACGGTGCTTGAAAAAGGTCGGGGGCCAAAGGGTCGCTCATTGATAAATTACCGGTTCGTTCTGATTGGAGTGACGCATCCATGCGGGATCAGCGCTGGATCGCTGGGGGGCTGGCTTCACGATCTGCAGGGGGAAGCGACCCGGTGGTCAGGCAGCCGCAGCGCTACCACTGTTGCGCTTGTTGGGCTGATTGGGCGGCTACTCGGTGGCAAGCGTTGCTGGATTCATCGCCAGGCTGCTGCCGGGAATGCTGTTCACAAAAGCGCCTTGCGACGGGCTCTGACCCGCAGGCGCGGGAACCGGTGCCAGCATATTGCCGCGCCGGGACGCGCCGCCGAGCATTTCCATGCGAATTCGGGTTGGAAACCGCTGCTCGGCCACAACGACGGCTGGTGGTTTCAGGCTGGTGTAGAGCTGCATCACGGTCTTCACGTAATTTTGCGTTTCCTTGTAATTCGGAATTTTGTTGCCGGCTCTTTGCACCGCGCCCTCGCCCGCGTTGTAAGAGGCCAATGCCAGATCAAGCCGCCCCGGAAACATGTTGATGAGGTCGCGCAGATAGCGGGTGCCGGCGCGGACGTTGATTTTTGGATCAGTCAGCTTTTTTTCCAGGGCCATTTTCTTGTCGCTCTCAACGCCATAGCGCCGGGCGGTGTCGGGCATGAGCTGCATCAGGCCGATGGCGCCTTTGGGCGAGACTGCGCTGGGGTCAAAACCGGATTCTGCGGCGATCAGCGCCTGCAGCAATTCATAGTCCACCTTGTAGGTGTTGGAGGCATCGTGCAGATGCCGTTTAATCGCCTGGTAATTGGGGGAAACGTTAAAAAACGCCATCAGCTTGGCCGGAACCGTCGGCACACTGACCGGTCTTGGCGTGTCGCTGGCCAGGTTGGGCGTCTTGCTGGTGTCAAAACTCTCGCCGCCTTTGTAAAAAATCTCGTAACGGTCGTCGAGCTTTTCGTTGGCAAAGTGGGCAACACCGCGTTCATCCACATAACCCCACACATCGGCGCGGGCGGGCAAGCTGACCAAACAGAGCGCACAGGCCAGCGCATGGAAAAGCCAACTGAATTTGTTAAACATGGTTGAGTTGCCTCCACGGATTCGGATTGTCATATTCTCAGATTTTCAGATTTTCAAGGGAACTGTTCGGGCGCAGCATCAAATATCGACCTCTACGGCATCGCCGTGCAGCTCCATCAACTCGCGCCGGGCAGCCGCTTCGCCTTTTCCCATCAACTTGGTGATCAGATTCTGGGTCTGAAAAAAATCGACCGCACCGAGTTGCACCGGCAACAGGCGGCGCGTGTCAGGGTTGAGCGTGGTATCCCACAATTGCTCGGCGTTCATCTCACCAAGACCCTTGAAACGGCTGATGCTCCAGCCACCTTCGCGCACTCCCTCTTTGCGCAGCTTGTCCAGGATGGCGGTGAGCTCCCCTTCGTCCAGCGCGTAGGCTTTGGAAGCTGGCTTCTTGCCGCGCGCGGGCGCATCCACGCGAAACAGCGGTGGTCGTGCCACAAACACGTGGCCGGTTTCGATCAGCATCGGAAAGTGGCGAAAAAACAGCGTCAAAAGCAAGACCTGAATGTGGGAGCCATCCACGTCAGCGTCGCTCAAGATGCAGACTTTGCCGTAGCGCAGGCCGCTCAGGTCAGGCGCCTTGCCCTCGGCATAGGGGCCGGGGCCGTGCGGGTCAACGCCGATGGCAACCGAGATGTCGTGAATTTCGGTATTGGCAAACAGGCGGTCACGGTCCACCTCCCAGGTGTTGAGCACTTTGCCACGCAACGGCAAAATCGCCTGACTTTCCTTGTCACGGCCCATTTTGGCGCTGCCACCGGCCGAATCGCCTTCGACCAAAAAAACTTCGTTGTGGGCGATGTCGCGGCTCTCACAGTCCGTGAGCTTGCCGGGCAGCACGGCCACACCCGAGCTTTTGCGTTTTTCGACCTTCTGCCCGGCTTTCTGGCGGAACTGCGCGGCCCGAATCGCCAGTTCAGCCAGTTTCTTGCCATATTCGACGTGCTGGTTCAGCCACAACTCCATGGCGGGGCGCACGAAACTGGACACCAGACGCACAGCGTCCCGCGAGTTCAGGCGCTCCTTGATCTGGCCCTGAAACTGCGGGTCCAGCACCTTGGCGCTCAGCACATAGCTGGCGCGTGCGAACACGTCTTCCGGCAACAGCTTGACGCCTTTGGGCAAGAGAGAATGCAGTTCGATAAAACTTTTTACCGCCGTGAACAGCCCGTCGCGCAGGCCGCTCTCGTGGGTGCCGCCCGCGCTGGTGGGAATCAGATTGACGTAACTTTCGCGCACCGGCTGGCCATCTTCGGTAAAGGCCACACACCAGGACGCGCCCTCGCCATCGGCAAAATTGTCGTTTTGGGCATCGGCAAAACCGTCCGCTTCAAACAGCGGAATCACCGGCTCGCCATTCAGCGTTTGCTGCAGGTAATCGCGAAGGCCGCCTTTGAAAATCCAGGTTTGGGTCTCTTTGGTCTTTTCAACCAGCAAAGTCACCGCGACGCCAGGCATCAGAACGGCCTTGCTGCGCAACAGGTGGGTCAGTTCGGCCATTGGCAGCGCGCTGGTTTCGAAATACTTGGGATCGGGCCAGACGCGAACCGTCAAGCCAGACTTGCGGTCACCCTCGCCCGCCTTGCGCACCTGCAGTCTGGACGTGACGTCACCACCTTCAAAAACGATGTGTGCCACTGACCCTTCGCGGTAGCTTGTCGCCTCCAGCCGTTTTCCCAAGGCATTGGTCACGCTGACGCCCACACCGTGCAGGCCGCCTGAGAAGTTGTAGGCGCCGCCCTTGCCTTTGTCAAACTTGCCACCCGCATGAAGCCGGGTGAAAACCAGCTCGATCACCGGTGCCTTTTCTTCAGGGTGCATGCCAAACGGGATACCGCGGCCGTCATCTTCCACCGTGACCGAGCCATCAGAGTGCAAAATGACTTTGAGCTTTTTGCCGTGCCCAGCGAGAGCCTCGTCTGCCGAGTTGTCCAACACTTCCTGAATCACGTGCAACGGGTTGTCCGTGCGCGTATACATGCCGGGGCGCTGCTTCACCGGCTCCAGGCCCTTCAGGACGCGAATCGAGCTTTCTGAATATTCAGGGATCGGTTTGACTGCCATAGCGGCGCATTGTAGTACTTCGTTTGGAATTGACTGTATATTTATACATATATTGCAGCGGTACGTGACCCTGCTTGATGCATGACCCGCCCATAGAAAGATAAAATTCACCCATGACAAGTTCCGTTAAACCGCTTTCAACCCTGCAAGTGCTCATCTGCGGGGCCATGATCGTGACCTTGTCCATGGGCATCCGCCATGGCTTTGGTCTTTGGCTGCAACCGGTCACCCAGGCCAATAACTGGACCCGTGAAACCTTTGCACTGGCCATCGGCGTACAAAACCTGACTTGGGGCTTTGCCGGCATTTTTGCCGGCATGGTCGCGGACAAGTTTGGGGCGTTCAAGGTCATCATTCTGGGCGCCATCTTTTACGCGCTGGGGCTTTGGGCCATGGCCCATGCGCCCACGCCCCTGATGTTTTCATTGAGTGCAGGCGTCATGCTGGGGATAGCGCAGTCGGGCACAACCTATGCTGTCATTTACGGCGTGATCGGGCGCAACATACCGGCGCATCGTCGCTCTTGGGCCATGGGAGTGGCGGCTGCAGCAGGCTCATTTGGACAGTTTTTGATGGTACCCACCGAAGGGTTTTTGATCAGCCAGTTTGGCTGGCAACAGGCGCTTGTGATTCTGGGCGGCATGGCGCTGTTGATCGTTCCGCTGGCTTGGGGGCTGCGTGAGCCGGGTTTTTCAGGGGGTGCCCCAGCAGTCCGGGACCAAAGCATTGTCCAGGCGCTGCGCGAGGCTTTCAGGTACCCCAGCTTCCAACTACTGATGGCTGGCTATTTTGTGTGCGGATTCCAGGTCGTTTTTATCGGCGTGCACATGCCGAGCTACTTGAAAGACAAAGGGCTGTCGCCGCAAGTGGCAGGTTATGCGCTGGCCCTGATTGGACTTTTCAACGTGTTCGGCACCTACGCTGCAGGAGCGCTCGGTCAAAAAATGCAAAAGAAAAATATACTTTCGTTCATCTACTTTGCGCGTGCCATCGTGATTGCCGTGTTTGTCCTGGCACCCATCTCGCCGATGAGTGTTTACCTATTTGCCAGTGTGATGGGGCTGCTGTGGCTGTCCACCGTGCCACCGACCAATGCCGCGGTCGCCCAGATATTTGGCGTACAACACATGTCCATGCTGAGCGGTTTTATCTTCATGAGCCACCAGATCGGCTCTTTCATGGGCGTTTGGCTCGGTGGCGTGCTGTACGACAAGACCGGCAGTTATGACCAGGTCTGGTACATCGCCATTGCACTGGGCATATTCGCCGGGTTGGTCAATTTGCCGGTGAAAGAGGCCGCCATTTCGCGCCCACAGCGAGGCATTGCGCCCGCAGTTGCGCTTTGACGGCGCACCAGGCACCATGAAGCAACTCTCAAGCAGTTCCCGCAAGGTCCTGGCGTTGGCCGTGACTACGCTGGCTTTGCTGGGCGTGTTTTGGCTTTACACGCGTGCAGACTTCCTGGTCACTCTGGCCGATCAGATTTGGGCCTGTTTTTGAAGCTCTATGGCACTGCCGACGCGACCCGATTGCGCAGCCCTCCATGACCGAAGCGGTTCACGCCCAGACAGACGCCTCAGCATGGGTAATTCGCTGGTCGCACCTGCTTGGCAATGCGTCCAAGGTGCTGGACATCGCCTGCGGCCAGGGACGGCATATGAAATATTTGAGTTCCCTGGGACACCACGCAACGGGTGTTGATCGCTCAAAAGAGGCCCTTGCCGCTGCCAGTCAATGGGGCGAGACCGTACTGGCCGACATTGAAAATGCGCCCTGGCCACTGATGCAGGAACAGCAGATGCGTCGCTTTGACGCCGTGGTGGTCACCAACTACCTTTGGCGGCCTTTAATTCCGGTCATGCTCCAAAGCCTGGCACCGGGCGGCATCCTGATCTATGAAACCTTTGCAGCGGGCAACGAGACCGTTGGCAAACCCTCGCGGCCCGACTTCCTGCTGCAGCCCGGTGAATTGCTCAGCGCCTTTTCGGCATTGAGTGTGATCGCTTATGAGGATGGATTTCTGGCGTCACCCGCCAGATTTGTGCAGCGCCTTGTGGCGGCAGCACCAGATTGCGTGCCGTCCTGTCAATCTGCCCAAGCAAGCTCAAATGTCCCTTCGCCGAGACGGTTCGCACTCTAGGTAAAATGCGCGATTGTCTGAATAACTCAACACTGCAACATTTAATTGATCCTGGACATGACTAGCACCTATCAGCAGATCACCGGGAGCATCGTGGCACTCGTGACACCCATGCACGAGGATCGCTCGGTGGACTACCCCACGCTGCGCAAGCTCATCGATTGGCATATTGCCGAGGGCACAGACTGCATTGGTGTCGTGGGCACAACCGGCGAGTCGCCCACTGTCAACGTTGAAGAGCACTGCGAGATCATCCGCGTCTCGGTGGAGCAGGCCCGCGGTCGCGTCCCGGTGATGGCGGGCTGCGGCGCGAACTCAACGTCCGAGGCGATTGAGCTGACGCGGTTTGCCAAAGGCGTGGGCGCTGATTGCCAGTTGCAGGTCGTGCCCTACTACAACAAGCCTACCCAGGAAGGCCAGTACCAGCACTTCAAGGCCATTGCCGAGGCGGTTGACCTGCCCCTGGTGCTCTACAACGTACCGGGCCGTAGCGTGGCCGACATGGCGCATGAGACCGTTATGCGACTGACCCAGGTGCCGGGCATTGTTGGCATCAAGGAGGCGACCGGCAACATTGAGCGGGCGCAATGGCTGATTCGCGAAGTGCCCCGTCAATTTGCGGTCTATTCCGGTGACGATGGCAGTGCCGTTGCCTTGATGCTATGTGGTGGCCAGGGCAATGTCAGCGTGACAGCCAACGTTGCACCCCGATTGATGCACGAACTGTGCGTGGCAGCGCTTGCGGGCAACGCCCGGCGCGCGATGGAAATTCAACTGGCGCTGCTTCCGGTTCACAAACACCTGTTTATCGAGCCCAACCCCATTCCGGTGAAATGGGCCATGCAACGGATGAATCTCTGTGGCGGTGCGCTGCGTCTGCCAATGACGCCTCTGTCCTCAGGTTGCCAGAGCAGTGTCGAAGGTGCACTTCGCGCTGCCAGCCTGATTTGACACCCCAAAAATCGCGGCGGATAGCATTGCAGTTGTCGCGCTCAGTCGCTTCATCGTCAGCCGAAAACACGATTCAAATTAAAGGATCCCTCAGTGAATAATTTTTCCAGATTCGCACCGTCTGGCGTCTGCGCCCTGGTGTTGTCCCTTTCGTTAGGTGCCTGTTCGGTGCTGGAGACGGATCGCGTCGATTACAAAAGTGCCGGCAAGGCGCCGTCGCTTGAAGTGCCGCCGGATCTCACGCAACTGACCCGTGACACACGTTACGCAGTGCCTGGTATCGCCGTCACCGCCTCTGGGTTTCAGGTCAACAAACCCGCTCAAGGTACGGGCACGGGCACTGCGTCAACTACGCTGGGTGATGTGCGCATTGAACGGTCCGGCAACCAGCGCTGGCTCGTGGTCGCGCGGCCTGCGGACCAGCTTTGGGACACCGTCAAGGACTTCTGGCAGGAAAGTGGCTTCTTGCTGACCCTTGACCAGACCAACCTGGGCATCATGGAAACCGACTGGGCCGAAAACCGGGCCAAGCTGCCTCAGGACTTCATTCGCAACTCGCTGGGCAAGCTGTTTGATACGCTCTATTCAACCGGTGAACGCGACAAGTTTCGTACCCGCCTGGAGCGCACTGCGGCAGGCACGACCGAAATCTACATCAGCCACCGTGGCATGACTGAAGTCTACGCAAACTCCGCCCAGAAGGACCAGACTGTGTGGCAGCCGCGCCCAGCTGACCCTGAGCTGGAAACCGAGTTCCTGCGTCGGTTGATGGTGCGCCTTGGTGTGCCACAAGAGCAATCCAAAACGGCTGTGGTCGCCGCTGTGACAACCAGCTCCAAGGTGTCAACGGTCAACGGCCAGCCGGTGGTATTGATAGACGACGGTTTTGACCGCGCCTGGCGTCGTGTCGGCCTGTCGCTGGACCGCACCGGCTTCACCGTGGAGGACCGCGATCGGGCCCGTGGCACTTATTTTGTGCGCTATGTTGAACCCAATGCGGACAAGTCCGAGAAAGGCTTCTTCGCCAAAATTTTCGGCGGCACTGCGGCCACGCCTGCGCCCCTCAAATACCGCATCACCGTGCAAAGCACTGGCGAGTCTTCAACTGTGGCCGTCATGAACACCGACGGCAACCCTGAAACCTCAGCCAATGCGCAGCGCATCATCAAGGTGATTGCTGACGACTTGAGGTAAACCGCTAACTGCCGCAGGCTAGTCAGCGCATCATGTTGCGGTTCAGGAGCCTGGGTAGCGGCAGCGCAGGCAATGCATGCGTGGTCGAAGGCAGCAACGGCACGCAGTTCAAACGGCTTCTGATTGACTGCGGCCTTGGAATCCGGGTTCTCACAGACCGCCTTGCCCGGGCTGGCCTTGCGCCCGACCAGATTGACGCCATTTTTGTAACCCACGAACACAGCGACCATATTGGTTGCGCACGCCAGTTGGCGCTGCGTTACCGAACCCCTGTCTGGATGAGCCATGGCACACACATGGGAATTGGCGAGAGCGACTTTGGGGGCCTGCTGAACCGGGCGCAGGACAGCGCCTGCATCGACCTCGGCGAAATCCAGATCACGCCCTTCACGGTTCCGCACGACGCGCGCGAACCGTTGCAGCTTCGTTGCACCGATGGCAACCGTCACCTTGGGGTTCTCACTGATCTGGGGCACGCTACCAGCCACGTTCTGGCCCATTTAAACGCCTGTCATGCGCTGCTGCTGGAATGCAACCACGATGCCGATTTGTTGGCTGGGGGCGCATACCCGGCATTTTTAAAGAAGCGCGTGGGCGGCCGATTGGGTCACCTGTCCAACGCGGACGCAGCCCAGATTGCCCGGTCGCTTGACCACACCGGACTGAGCACCATCGTCGCCGCGCACCTGAGCCGCCAAAACAACCGCCCTGAGCTGGCGCGCACTGCCATTGCCCAGGCAACAGGCCGAACTGTCGCCGACATCGGCGTGGCCAGCCAGGAAGCCGGGTGCGACTGGATCCAGGTTTGATTCGAGCCAGCCAGCGCAGCGACGGGCATAAAAAAAGCCACCTTGCGGTGGCCTCTTTTGGAGCCGGGAAGAATTACTTCTTCGTGGCTGCGGTAGCAGCGTCAGCGGCCTTCTTGGCGGCGTCTTTGGCAGCGTCAACGGCAGCGGTTGCAGCACCTTTGGCAGCGTCAGCAGCAGCAGCGGTTGCGTCTTTGGCGGCGCCAGTTGCGTCCTTGGCAGCGTCAACAGCAACTGTTGCAGCGCCAGTAGCGGCACTGGCAGCTGCGCCAGCGGCAGCAGCGGCGTCTTTGGCGGCTTCAACCACTGGAGCCACAACGACAGCAGCAGGCGCGGGAACGACAACAGCTTTAGGCTCTTCTTTTTTGCCACAAGCGGCCAGTGCAGCGGCGGCGATAATTGCTGCCAAAACGAGTGATTTGTTCATTTGATGTACCCAGTGATAAAAAGTGAATAACTAAAACCAATTTCCGCAAAATTACCGAAGCAGACGAACTGCAAGGACCGAAACAAAACTGCTAAGTCTCTTTTTGCTTAGCCTCAGATTATAGCCTGAAATCCCGTTTTTTCGGGGAAACCCTTACGCAATTTCACTTCTCACTCACTTTTAAAGTCCGAGAGTCGAGGCAGGAAAGCCGGGTGAACTGGCACGGATTTTCGCGTCCAGCAACTCGCGCAAATGCACCCGGCGTTCAGCTTCGAACCCGCTCACACCGGCGCTCAAGGGGCGGCTCAAGCGCTGCATTACCCAGCTACGGCCCCAAATGGCGCTGGGAAAATCCAGAGGATCTTCATCGCGGCAGCGTCGGCATTCAACAATATGGCTCCAGGTTTTCCGCCAGTTCACCAGGCGCGGCTGATTGCGCACAATGCCGTCAAAACTGGTTGCCAGCAGTGTGATATGACGCCCGGTTTTTGACCAGGACTGTAGCGATTCCACCACAGCGCGTTCGCCCAGCGGCCAGTCTGCGAAGTCCGCATCGCAAAGTATCAGCTCACGCCAGCCCTCGTACGCAGCCATGGCCAGCGCGTGCCGAATCAATTCCGTAAAGGCCAGCCGACCTTCAAAACGCCCGGACGGCAGGGGATCGGGCGGCAAGCTGATATAGGTGCTGTGAGGATCGTCAACGTTCATGTATCCACCCCGCTTCAAGCCAGTTGCAGAGCAGCGATTTTGCACCTTCGCTGGCGCGATGCAATGTTTCCGGTTGCAACCGGCGGTCATTGGCAAAGCGCTTCATCAAGAGCGCGTCGCGCCCCGAGGCCTGGTAACTTTCGCCATTGATAAAAACATGCCTGTCGTCAAACAACATTTTGGTGCGACGGTCCAGCCGCAGGCCGGTCTTGTTGGACCGGTTCAACGCCGGCGCTGTGGTGCCATTGTCAAACCAGACATTGGCCTTGGGCTCGCTCAGGCACTCGCCCAGTGCGCGCTTGAGGATGGCCGGGTTGCTGAGTGCTTTTTGCAAGGCAGCCTGGGCAAATTTGATCAATTCAGGCGGGATTTCGCCCGGCGCCGACACTGCGGGCTGGGTTGCATCCTGGTACAGCGCGGCACCGGCTTCGTCCAGCGCATCATCGGCCAGCCGCTGCAACAGTTCACCTGCCAGTTCGCCGCGCCGGGGCGCCCGAAAGCCAATTGAATAGGTCATGCACTCATCCAGCGCAACGCCGTCGTGTGCGTAGCCCGGCGGCAAGTAAAGCATGTCGCCCGGCTCCAGCACGAAAGTCTCTTCGCATTGAAAATCTGCCAGTATTTTCAGCGGCACACCGGGCTTGAGCGTCAGGTCTTTTTGACGGCTGATCTTCCATTGCCTGCGCCCCTGCGCCTGCAGCAAAAAAACGTCATAGCTGTCAAAGTGCGGGCCGACGCCGCCACCCGGCGCGGCGTAACTGATCATCAGGTCATCCAGCCGCGCGTCCGGCACGAACCTGAACTGCTCCATCAACGCCCGAACCGCTTCATGGTGCAAATCCACGCCTTGCACCAGCAGCGTCCAGCCCGGCTGTTTCAGCGCAGGCAAAGCGCGCCGCGCGATGGGCCCGATCTTGAGCCGCCATTCACTATTGCCTGTGCCAGTGCCAGGCTTTCTGACGACGAGACGGGACTCGACGTCGTCATCTGCGGCCAACTCAAACAGCTCGGATCGGCCCAGCAGCGGCGTGAAATCTGCGATTGCCTGGCGAATCAGCAACGGCTTTTTCTGCCAGTAACGTTTCATGAAGGCATTCGGGCTGATGCCGCCCAGCAAAGCCAGGGGTTGGGTGATGTCCATCTTGGGTATTTCCGGTTTTGCGACAGGGAGCCTGCAAGCTGCGACAATTCTCCTATGGAAATCACACAACAATGCGTCGTCGCGCTGACCTGGACGCTGAAAGACACGCTGGGCGAAGAATTGGACGTGCTGGACGACCCGGTCGAATTTTTGATTGGCGGCCACGACATGTTCAAAGCCATCGAAGACGCGTTGCAGGGCCATGAAAAAGGCGCAAAACTCGACTTGCACCTGGAGCCTGAGCAGGCGTTTGGCGACTTCAATGACCAGTTGCTGTTTTTGGAGCCGCGCGCGCTGTTTCCCAAAGATATCGAAGCGGGCATGACCTTTGAAGGCGCATCACTGCCAGCCGGTTGCAATCCTGCAGCCCCCAAGGATGCGCTGTACACCGTGAGCGAAATCTACCCCGACCACGTGGTGCTGGACGGCAACCACCCGCTGGCCGGCATCGCACTGCGCCTGAGCCTGAAGGTGCAGGGCGTGCGCGAAGCGACACTCGACGAAATTGGCGCAGGGTCGGCCGGCACCGGGTTTTTCAGAGTTCAGCCGCTGCATGCCGAGCAGCCTGAAAATCCAACCCTGCATTGACGGCAGCGCGATTCACCAGCCGCCAGATTGACTCTCAAAAAATTAACCTACGGGTTAATTTTTAGCCCTTGGATCGCAAAAATCGCCAAAAAACTGATCATTTAGGCCTATAGCTCTCGTAATATATAGATAGTTTGCTATATATTATGAATTAATCAAGGGATGATCCCGCCCTTGAGCGATTAGAGAATCGCGAGGATGTCGTTCTTCGAGCCTTCATCTATGCCATTTTTGTCCATCGCTCCATCGATGTCATTGATCGCCGCCTGGAACTCCTGCTCACTGACGTTGGCGTCCTTGTGTGCGCCGAGCATGCCCTTGCCGGTGTAGGTTGGGGGAGTGCCTAAGCCCGCAGTAAAAAACTCGCCCACCAACTGCCTGGTATGGGTCATGTCCTTAATTTGCGCGAATCGGGTCGCGACCAGGGGGTCGGCCAAATGGGCGGCAATGACATCGTCCACGAGCCGCGAAATGCCTTCGTCCCCGCCCAGCCGTTGGTGAAGTGGAATAGTCATGGGAAACTCCTTTTGATGGTTAAGTTGCTGGTTGACTTCACTGCGATCAACCGCATTCCCGGTTCTGGAAAGCTCAGATGTATTGCACACCCTTGGCGTCGATTCAGGGTCGCCCTGACATAGACAAAGGGGGATACAAAAAAGGGGACAGCGCCAGACCGCCGGGATAAAATGCGACGATCAGGGCTACAAGAACGGGTGCCTTACATGCATGAGCAGAGCGACTCTTTCGGATATTGGTTGCGCCGCAGACGCAAGGCGCTTGATCTGACGCAAGATGCGCTGGCGAACAGGGTCAGTTGTTCGCAGGCCGCCATCAAGAAAATCGAAGCCGATGAGCGTCGCCCGTCCAAAGGGCTCGCCCAACGCCTGGCAGAGCACCTCGCGATTCCCGCGCCTGAGTGCGCAGCGTTTCTGCAAGCAGCCCGCTCGCCACGAGCCAGCGGCCAATTGCGCCTTGATGGATTGCCGATCCAGCCCATCTGTCCAGCTATCAACAAGGTTGCCGCAAGCGATGCGCGCTGGCAGGCAGGCAATGCACAGGTACCGGTTGAAACTGCACGGGTACAGGTGGTGGAAGATGCGGTTGCACCTGCAGGCGACCCGAAGTCTCCCTTCGTCGGGCGCAACCGCGAGTACGGCCAGTTCCTCGGCCTGGTCGCCAGGCTCTCGGCAGGCAGTGGGCATGTGGTGCTCATCGAAGGTGAAGCCGGCATCGGCAAGAGCCGCCTCATGCGTGAAATGGCGAATTATGCGCAAGCGCGGGCATTGTCCATGCTCGTCACGAATTGCTACGAAATTGAGCGGGCGATTGCGTACCAGCCGGTCATCGATCTGGCCACCCAGGCTTGCCTGGCCGCGCCGGAAGATCGCTTGCGCAAAATTGCACCGCCACTGCTGGCCGAGATTGCCGCGCTGGTGCCCGCCATGGCAGCGCGTGTGGTTGACCTGCCGCCTTTGTCCGCAGACTTGCCCGAGGCGCGCCAGGCACGGCTGTTTCTGGCGCTGGTCCAACTCTTCGACGCGCTGGCGCAAGACCGGCCGCTGGCTGTGATGGTCGACGACATTCAATGGGCTGATGACGCGAG
>JANOMD010000068.1:0-15556 GCA_031420135.1 Rhodoferax sp.
AGGGAGAGTTCATTAGAGACGCGTAGTCGGCTCCAAGTAGTTCCCATGCAACGGTGTCCGTCAGCTTCAAATTTTTCTCGCCGAAACACGCCAAAAAAGCGCGACGAAGTTGCTTTGTCGGCACCAGGAAACAACCCGCGAAGTGATTTGCTTGACGCTCCTTCGGATCGGTAGGCTCACGCGGCTCGGTCAAGCCATGCATTGGCTGTTCCCGATGGTGGTGAAGACCAGGATGCATGAGCAAGTGTCCGACTTCATGAGCAAGGGTGAAAAGCTTCGTGCGCGGCTTCTGTTCATCTGAGATTGCGATCAGCTTGGCCGGGCGATTGATGAACCCACCTAGTTGAAATCCTTGCCGTGTTCCATCACTACTTAACCACCCCTCCTGGACTTCGAAGCCGAGATGTTTAGAGGCAACCCAAGGATCACAAACGTCCAGTGGTGTGACGTTTTGCCCAGGCCAGAGCATGCACTGTTGATCCCAAAGCTCCAATTGCAAATCACGCGCAGTCTGCTCTGGATCTATGTGAGTCTTGGCAATTAACATGGCAATACTGTACCGCATATCATTCTAAAACGCTATATGTAGTGTCTTGAATGAGTTTTTGCACTACATATAGTGCTTTCTTGCCGGTGACGGTTGCGTAACAATTAAGAATTTCAACGGGCGGAAGCGGCCCTTCTGGGCTGACAACGCGATCTAGAAGCGCCGAGTTGGCCCCGATACACCCGCTATGGCTCGCGAATGGCCACGCGCTAAAACCGGTCTAACTCAGGAACTACTGTGAAAGTGCTTTTCCTGCCGATTTCATCTCCATTAGCAGCAGCAAATCATCCTAAATGTGCGGTGTGAAAATCTGGCGCTAAGCGCGGAGAGCAAAACATTTAATCGGCAGTCCCAATTGGGGTCAGAGTCCGATCTACCGAACTCGTCGCTGTCGCGTCTCCTTCCGGTAATCAGAATCTGACCCCAATTGGGCCACCCGACTGCCGATTTTTTGGTTCACGTGTGTTTGGGAGATTTTCAATATCTATAGCAAACTATCTATATTATTCGTGAGCTATAGGCTTTAAGTATCCGCTATTCTGCCAAAAACCCACTGAAAATGACCAAAAAGCAAACAAAATGGCTATCTTTACTACAATTGTGGCAGGTATGACTGCGAACAGGTTTTGAACCTCGTGCTTCACGGGCATCTCATTGCCCAGAGCGAAGGGCGGCCAGTGCTGCGGCGCGGGCTATTCAATCCGGCTGCGTCCAGGCATTCCACAAACGTAGGATGTCAACCTGCTTTGCAATTTCATTGACGCGGTACACCACGATGGAGTTGAGCTGATCGCAATGCGAGGTTCGCGGCTTTGTTGAGCGATGTACCGCGTGATTCGTCGGCGGTCAGCCGCTGCTGCACCCAGCCACCTGATTGCGTAAGGGGTGGCGGCTTCAATCGCGGGTGCCATCAGTGTTTTGCGGGGTCCAGCAGTTGGCCCGCCAATAAGGCTGAGCGCTCTGCCTGCCATTCCATCTGGATTTGCTCATGGGTCAACCAGCTTGCATCGACCTGATCTGCCTGTGCAAGACTGGCTCCCACTTCCACTCGAAACAAGGTATCGTCACGATGGGCACTTGCCAATGCAGTCTCAATCAGTTGCGCAATCGCCAAGGGCGACAACATACCCGCCTGTGCTGCCAAGTTGGCGATGTCGTCCGGTAACTCAATCGTGATAATGGTCATGACAAACCCCAACCCAATAAAAATTCAACCCTCAGTTTAATTCAGTGTGGGCAATCTGGCTGGCAGTGCTTTTTTCGCGCCGATGAGTCGCCCACATCAAACCTTAGTCACCAACACCCACCCACATGACACCCTCTACCGCAGTCACACACATCGGCTACTACTGTGGCCGGTTCGCGCCGGGGTTTTGGGGTGAGCCACTCAATTCACTCTCCAACTTGGCCTTCGTGTTGGGGGCAGTCATTGCGTTGCGATTTTGGCGTTCAAGCCCGACTCGCGACCCTTGGCAGTTGCTCCTCTTCGCGTTGGCTGCGTCAATCGGTGTTGGCAGTTTTATCTTCCACAGTCACCCGGTTCCAGCAACGCTGCTGATTGATTTGGTGCCGATTCAGATCTTTGGCTTGGCAGCGCTCGCCTACGTCTGTCATCGCTATGTCGGGCTTAGGCCAACAAGAACTGTTGCGCTGCTGCTCGCATTCTTTTTAGTGCGCCAACTGTGGATACAAAACGTGAACCAGGGACTATTGGGGGGCGGCATTACCCATGTGCCAGCGGTGCTGCTGTTGCTCAGCTTCGGCATCATCCTGAAGCTGCGTCGATCACCCGTGGCGAACTACCTGCTTCTGGCCTGCGTTGCGTATGTCGCCGCGCTGCTGGTGCGGTCCTGGGATCTGTATCTGTGTTCGGCATTCCCAATCGGGCTGCACTGGATATGGCATCTACTGACTGCCACCGCGGCGGCCACGATCATTTGCGGCGCAGCGCTTAATCAGCCGATTCGGGGCGTCATCCAAACCAGGGCGGTTGACCGTTTCGGGCAGGCTCCACAATGAACAGATGCCCAGAGTTGCCCTTTTTTTGTTGATCTTCGAATTGCCCGTCGTGTTGGGGTATTCGCAGCGCGTGTTGAACGGCGATGCGGCTGATGGAGTTGGAAGTTGACGATTTGTTGATACGTTATATATAGCAAACTATTGTTATTTTAAAAGGGCTATAGGCTTAAAACGTTCAAAATTTTGTCGAAAACCATTGGAAATGGCCAAAAAGCGGTCAAAAGTGTGTATTTTAACTGCAATTGTGGTAAAACTGAATCTGCACAAGTTTTGAACCTGGCGCTACGCGCACAGGCCATTCGCATATGCCAACAGCAGCGGCGCAGTGGAACATCGAATTCAACCGCGAAGCGGATAGCCCTTGCTGCGCGCCCGGGTGCTTCGATCACCGCAGTTGGCCCTTCATGCTTACCTCAAGCTTCTGTAGCCAATCGCATCGCGACAGGTACCTTTGCTGACACATTTGTCAAAGAGTTCGTCCATCTGTACGTCCTGAGGGTCATCGGAAGCATGGGGCCGAACGTTGAATATTCACCGAAACGGTGAAAGGCATTTATGTTCGCAGGTCTGAAAAAGATAGTTAAAAGTGCCGCGCGGGAGCCGAGCCAGCGCATTGCGCTACATCGATTCAGGGTGGCTGGCCTGTCGCTCACTGCGGCGTTGATACTGAGCGCGTGCGGTGGGGGCGGCGATGCCCGCTCGCCAGGAAATTTCAACATTGGAGTTACTGTGGGTGGGCAGTTCATCAATGATAGTTTGGTCGCTCCAGGAGGTTCGCTCGACATTGCTATCCATGCCGGCCAATCCGTGAGTTTCGACGCAGGTGAACCCGTGGTCTGGACTCTTCTCGTCGGAGGCAGCGCAGTCAGTAGCGGAGTGCAGGTGGTTTACGCAGGGGTAAACATCGTTGCCACCATGTTGAACCAGTCGACCGTGGTTGTGGACACTTACGCTGCCCGCCAGTTGTTCTCGTCGGTTCCCATCACCCTCATAGCAACATCCACGTACGATTCGTTTCAAGTGGCGACGGTTAATCTTTTGATTACAAACTAGAGCACCTGCCCGACGGTGAGGTTCGCGTTTACGCCGCTATTTAGACGCATCAGGGGAACGAACTTTTCTCCAGTCGAACTCGAATTTTTTTGACGCCAATGCCCGCGTTCCCAAGCCCGACCAACCATCACGTCTGAAGGCAGTTCCCGAACTTGCGACCTTGGTCCTTGCGGCGCACGCACTGGGAGTCACGAATAAGGCCGTAGCGACAGCCTGCATCGTCTACTTCTGGGCGCGCGTCGTACACGTGCTGTCCTGCACCTTGGCCGTCTGGACAGTCATTGCCATTTTTGGGCATACTCGGGGCGACGCGCGGGCAATGCCGCCTGCGAATGCCATCTGGAGATTTGATATGACTTTTCTGCATCGCAAACAGTTCATGGGATTGACCTTGGGTATCGCCGCGAGCCTGTTGTTCAGTGGTCTGGCACCAGGCAGTGCGCTGGCGCAAAACGCCGCGGTACGCGTCGGCTCCAAAATTGACACGGAAGGCAAGTTGCTGGGCAACATGATGGTGCTGGCGCTGGAGGCGGGTGGCGTCAAGACCGAAAACAAGACAGCGTTGGGCAACACCAAGGTGTTGCGCGGGGCGATTACGGCAGGAGAGATCGACCTTTACCCCGAATACACAGGCAATGGCGCGTTCATATTTGCGGACGAGTCCAACCCGGTCTGGCGCAATGCGAAAGCGGGGTTTGAGCGCGTGAAGGCGCTTGACATGGAGAAGAACCGGATCGTCTGGCTGCAACCGTCGCCTGCCAACAATACCTGGGCCATCGCCATTCGCAAAGACGTGGCTGTGGCCAACAAGCTCAAGACACTCGACGACATGGGCAAGTGGATCAACGCCGGTGGACAGTTCAAACTGGCGGCGTCGGCCGAGTTTGTAGAGCGTTCCGACGCCATGCCCGCCTTTCAAACAGCCTATGGGTTCAAGCTCAAACCCGAGCAGATTTTGACTTTGGCGGGTGGCGACACGGCCGTCACCATCCGTGCGGCGGCGGAAAAAACCTCGGGTGTCAACGCTGCCATGGCGTATGGCACCGACGGGCCGGTGGCAGCGCTGGGGCTGGTCATCATGGACGATCCAAAAGGGGTGCAACCGATTTACGCGCCTGCGCCTACTGTGCGCGCCGACGTGCTTGCCAAAAATCCGAAAATCCAGACTATTCTGGAGCCGGTGTTCAAAACACTGGATGGCGTGACGCTGCAGGCTTTGAACGCCAAAATCCAGATTGAAGGCCAGGACGCCAAAAAAGTTGCAGGCGACTTTCTGAAATCGAAGGGCCTGCTGAAATAGGCCGTACCGGGTTGCGCCACCAGGGGTCACCAAAGGTCGGACTGGCTGCGGTTCACCCGGTGCGTATCACTGCCCTCAGCTGGAACCCGGTGGCCATTGCACTGACGCTGCTGGGCGCCGGTGCAGTGGTCTGGCTGCCTTTCCTGCGCACCGCCCAGAACCGCATGGTGTCGGGTGAACCAGTCAGTTTGCTGCAAGTGGTGCAATCAACCCCTTCGACGCTGGGTCTTCTGCTGGCTCTACTGCTGGCGCTACTGCTGGCTAATGTGCTGTTGGGCTGTCTGCTGACATCGGTGCTGCGGTCAGCCCGTGCGGTACTCTGGCTGCAAGTCCTCATGGCCTGCGCGCTGATTGTCCTGCTGGTGGTGGTGTCGGCCGGTTACGCCCGGCAGATGGCGCTTGCGCAATCTGCCATCTCGCGCACGTCGCTCGGGGGTGCGTTTTGGTCGCTGTTGGTGATTGCCTGGTTGATGGCCGCAGATGCATTGCAACGCCTGCGGGCCAGCGCAGCAATGCGCGTGGCCTGGCTGGTGGCTACCTTGATATGCGTCGGCTTGCTGCTGGCCTCTGGTTGGTGTGACGAGTTGTCCATCATGAAGGAATATGCAAACCGTTCCGACCTCTTTGGCGCTGCTGTGTTGCGGCATCTGCAGATTGTGCTGATCACGCTGGTGATTACGCTTTGCCTGGGTCTGCCCATCGGCTGGTGGATACACCAGCGCCGCAGTGACGGCGCAGTGGTTTTTCCTTTGCTCACATTATTGAATGTCATTCAAACCATTCCTTCAATCGCCCTGTTTGGCTTGCTGATGGCGCCGCTGGCGCTGCTGGCAGCCAGCTTCCCAGCGCTGGCAAAAGCCGGCATCAGCGGCGTCGGCATGGCGCCGGGCGTGATCGCACTGGTGCTCTACAGCCTGTTGCCGGTCGTGCGTGGCACTCTGGCGGGCCTGGAGCAGGTGCCCTCTGCCGTGGTCAGCGCGGCGCTTGGCATGGGCCTGTCGCGGCCGCAGATTGCGCTGCAAGTGCAGTTGCCGCTGGCCCTGCCCGTGGTGCTCTCGGGGCTGCGCACGGCGACGATTGCCGCCGTGGGCATGACCACCATCACGGCGTTGATCGGGGCGGGCGGTCTGGGCGCCATCATGTTTGAGGGGCTATTCAGCAGCGCGCAAGACCTGGTGCTGCTGGGCGTTCTGCCCATCGTGGTGCTGGCGGTACTGGCCGACATGCTGTTCAAGGGCGGCATCCGGCTGGTCCGGGCTGCCACCAACGCCGGGCCTCTGGACGCGATGGAGGAGGGTGTGCCAGCATGATTGAATTTGTCAACACAGCCAAATCGTATGGCAGCACGCGCGTGATTGACGATCTGAACTTGACGATTGCAAAGGGCGAGTTGTTGGTGGTGATTGGCCCATCAGGCTCGGGCAAGTCCACCTTGCTGAAATTGATCAACCGCATGGAAGACCACGACGCGGGCAAGATACTCCTCAATGGTGAAGAAATTTACAAATTCAAGGTGCGGGATTTGCGGCTGCGCATGGGCTACGCAATTCAATCGGTGGGATTGTTCCCGCATTGGACGGTCGAGCGCAACATCGCCACCGTGCCACAGATGCTGGGCTGGCGAAAAGAAAAAATCAGCCAGCGTGTGACTGAACTGCTTGGCCTGTTTCAGCTCGACGCCACGCTTTACCGCAACCGTTTCCCGCACGAGCTGTCCGGCGGGCAGCAGCAGCGCGTAGGGGTTGCCCGCGCCCTGGCCGCCGATCCCGAGGTGCTGCTGATGGACGAGCCGTTTGGTGCGCTGGACCCCGCTACCCGTAGCGCTTTGCAGCTGGAGCTCAAGCGGGTGCATCGCGCGTCGGGGAAGACCATCGTGCTGGTCACGCATGACATTGACGAGGCCTTGCTGCTGGCCACCAGAATCGTGTTGCTCGACCAGGGCCGCATCGTGCAGGCGGCTTCGCCGCTTGGTCTGCTGGCCACGCCTGCAACCGATTTTGTGGTGGACTTTGTCGGGCGCGGCGACATTGGCATCAAGTTGCTGTCGCTCAGGCAGGCAAGCGGGCTGGCCCGGCCAGAGGCAGCCATCGCCGCGCCCAAGGTGCCACTGGACACCTCGTTGCGCGAACTGGTGTCGGTCATGGTGGCGAGCGGCGTCACTCGGGTGAACGTCATCGACCCACAGGGCGCCCATGCTGGCGTGGTGCATGTGGCAGATATTTTCAGCCGAACCCTGCCGGACGAGGCGGGCGGTTTGGAGCAGGGCCGCGCATGAAATTTCCCGCGTTGCCATCAACGTCACCACCGCCTGTGCCCTCGCGATCGCGCGGGGGTAACCGCTGGCAGCAAGACCGCCTGTTGTGGGCAGGATTCACACTGATGCTGCTGGTCGGCGGGTTGCCCTATTCGGCGCCACTGTTTTCCAGCCTGTTTCCAGCGTTGGAGCGGCCGGTGTATGTGCAGGAGCCGTTTGCTTACCTGTTGTGGCAGCATTGCGTGCTGGTCGCCGTCTCAAGCGGCATTGCAGTGCTTGTCGGAAGTGCTGCGGGCGTGTTCATTACGCGCCGTGCGGGTCGCGCGTTTGAGCCGGTGGTGCAGGCGCTGGTGTCGATGGGCCAGACCATCCCTCCGGTTGCAGTGCTGGCCTTGGCAGTACCGCTGGTTGGTTTTGGCGAACTGCCCGCATTGATTGCATTGACCCTGTATGCCCTGCTGCCGGTAATGCAGGCTACTGTGGCTGGACTGCGTTCGGTGCCGGTCGCCGTGCGCCAGGCGGCCGACGGCATGGGGCTGTCGCCTTGGCAGTGTTTTATGCAGGTCGAGTTGCCGCTGGCGCGCCCGGTGTGGCTGGCGGGCGTGCGTGCGTCGGTCATCATCAACATTGGTACGGCGGCCATTGCATCGACCGTCGGTGCCAAGACGCTCGGCTCGCCGATCATCGTGGGCCTGAGCGGCTTCAACACCGCCTATGTGCTGCAAGGTGCCCTGTTGGTGGGCATGCTGGCTATCGTCGTTGACCTGGTGTTCGAGCGAATCGCCAGGCGGGTGGCTTGGCAGGCCTGAGGGATGTGATTATGAGAGGTATTTGGATGCAGGCGCTATCCGAATCGTCTGATTTCGCGTCAACTGACAGCGTCGGCCGGTTGGCGTTGCAACATGGCCAGCGTGCTGGCGATGGTTTTGCGCAGCTCGCGTCGATCACAAATAAAATCAATGGCGCCCTTTTGCATCAGGAATTCAGCGCGCTGAAAGCCTTCTGGCAGCGTCACGCGCACGGTTGATTCAATCACGCGCGGGCCGGCAAAGCCAATCAGCGCTTTGGGCTCGGCAATTACCACATCGCCCAAGAAGGCAAAGCCTGCGCTCACGCCGCCCATGGTGGGGTCGGTCAGCACACTCACGAACGGCAGACCCTTTTTGGCCAATCTGGTGAGCGATGCATTGGTCTTGGCCATTTGCATCAAAGACAGCAGCCCTTCCTGCATGCGCGCGCCACCGGTGGCGGTGAAGCAGATGAACGGCGCTTTCTGTTCAATGGCGGCTTCGACGCCGCGGACAAAACGCTCGCCGACGACCGAGCCCATGCTGCCGCCCATGAACTCAAACTCAAAGCAGGCTGCAATCACGCTGATTGAATGCACTGCGCCGCCCATGACGACCAGGGCATCAGTCTCACCGGTGTTGTCCATGGCTTCCTTGAGGCGTTCAGGGTATTTGCGGCTGTCCTTGAACTTCAGCGGATCCACCGGCAACACTTCCTGCCCAATCTCAAAACGGCCTTCGTTGTCCAGGAAGAGGTTCAGACGTTCGCGGGCGCCGATGCGGTGATGATGGCTGCAAGTGGGGCAGACGTTCTGGTTTTGCTGCAAATCGGTCTTGTACAGCACCGTCTCACAACTGGGGCACTTGATCCAGAGCCCCTCAGGCACACTGCGCCGGTCGGCCGGATTGGTGTGCTGAATTTTCGATGGCAGCAGTTTTTCTAGCCAGGACATGTTGGGCTCCTTTTGGGTTGAATTATGAATCCAAAGCGCAACGAATTTCGCGCAGGAAGTTGGCCGCGACCTGAACCACCTGATCGTGTGGCTGACCGTCGATCAATTGAATGATTTTGCTGCCAATCACCACAGCGTCAGCCACCTTGCCGATCTCCCTGGCCGTGGCGGCATCGCGGATGCCAAACCCGACACCAACCGGGACGTCCACATGTCGCCGAATGCGCGGCAGCATGGCTTCAACGGCTGCGGTATCCAAGGTGCCTGCGCCGGTTACGCCTTTGAGCGAAACGTAATACACATAGCCGGAGGCAATCCGGGCGATTTGGGCCATCCGCGCGTCGGTGCTGGTGGGGGCCAGCAAAAAGATCAAATCCATAGCCGCCGCCTTGAGTTCAGCCGCGAACGCTTCGCACTCTTCCGGAGGGTAGTCAACGACCAGCACACCGTCCACTCCCACGGCAGCCGCGTCGCGCACAAAGGCACTTTGACCACCCGATGAAGTGTGCTTCTGGCTGTAGCGCTCAATGGGGTTGGCATAGCCCATCAAAACGACCGGCGTTGTCGCATTTTCGGTGCGAAACACGCGCACCATTTCCAGCACATGAACCAGGCCAATGCCAAAAGACAATGCGCGGTCGCCCGCCTTCTGAATCACGGGGCCATCCGCGCTGGGGTCCGAAAAAGGCACGCCAAGTTCAATGATATCGGCCCCTGCGGCGACCATGCCGTGCATCAAGGCCGGCGTGATGTCGGCAAATGGAAATCCGGCGGTGACGTAAGGGATAAGCGCCTTGCGGTTTTGGGCTTTCAACTTCGCAAATGTTGTTCCGATGCGGCTCATTATGCGAACTCCACAACCTGAGCACCGCCTTTGACTGATTGGCCCTGGCAGCTTGGGCGGCAAAAGAAGTCGCCTCCGCCCAGGTCCGCTACCGTGCCGATGTCCTTGTCGCCCCGGCCAGACAGGTTGACCAGAATCGACTGATCGGTGCGCATGTTTTTGGCCAGTTGCATGGCGTAGGCAATGGCATGGCTGGATTCCAGCGCCGGGATGATGCCCTCGGTGCGGCACAGGTAATGGAAGGCTTGCAGCGCCTCTTTGTCGGTGATGCCCACGTACTCGGCCCGTCCAATGTCCTTGAGGAAGGCATGTTCGGGGCCGACGCCGGGGTAGTCCAGCCCGGCGCTGATGCTGTGGGTCTCAGTGACCTGGCCGTTGTCGTCCTGCAGCACATAAGTGCGGTTGCCATGCAGGACACCGGGGCTTCCGCGTTGCAGCGACGCCGAATGTTTGCCGCTGTCCATGCCTTCGCCAGCCGCTTCAACGCCAATCAGGCGGGTGTTGGCATGGTTGATGTAGGGGTAAAAAATGCCCATGGCATTGCTGCCACCACCGACGCAGGCGACCACGGCATCGGGTTGATCGGTCTTGCAGCCAGCCGCTTTGAGCATTTCGGGCATTTGCACCAGGCATTCCTTGCCAATCACGCTCTGAAAATCGCGCACCATCATCGGGTACGGGTGTGGCCCTGCCACGGTGCCGATGATGTAGAAGGTGTTGTCCACATTCGCCACCCAATCGCGCATCGCTTCGTTCAGGGCATCCTTCAGCGTCTTGCTGCCGCTTTCCACTGGCACCACAGTGGCTCCCAACAGCTTCATGCGGTAGACGTTGGGGCTTTGACGCTTCACATCCTCGCTGCCCATATAGACGACACATTCGAGGCCGTAGCGGGCGCAAATGGTGGCGGTGGCCACGCCGTGTTGTCCGGCCCCGGTTTCTGCGATCACGCGCGGTTTGCCCATGCGCTTGGCCAGCATGGCCTGGCCGATGGTGTTGTTGACCTTGTGGGCGCCGGTGTGGTTCAAGTCTTCGCGTTTGAGGAAGATTTGCGCGCCGTGCCCCTTGTTGTCTGCCATTTCACGGCTCATGCGAGCGGCGTGGTAGACCGGCGACGGGCGACCGACAAAATGCGCCAACTCGTATTCAAACTCGGCCATGAAGGCCGGGTCGAACTGGTACCTGGTGTAAGCGGCTTTGAGTTCGTTGATCGCGTGGGTCAGTGTCTCAGAGACGAAACTGCCACCGTAAATGCCGAAATGACCTGACGGGTCAGGTTGTTGGTAATCTTTCATTTTTTTGTCCAGTTGAGGACAGAGCAAACCAAGTCGCTTAAGTCGCTTCGCGCCTGGAGTCCGTGCTGTCCCGAAAGTTATTTGAATTGTCTGTCTGCCGCACGAACAGCGGCACAGAAACGGTGGATTTTGTCAGGGTCCTTGATGCCCCGAACCGGGTTGCCATCAGGACCATCGCGTTCGACGCCGGAACTGACGTCGACGGCCAGCGTTTTACAGCGGGGCCGCACCTGCAAAATGCCATCGATCACGTTTGCAGCGCTCAGCCCACCACTCAAGACGAGGTGAGCGTTGACGTTTGCTGGAAGAAGTGACCAATTGAATACCTTGCCGCCGCCGCCATAACCGTCGACGTGGGCGTCGAGCAAAATGGCTTGGGCATTTGAATAATCTTGCGCGTATTTTACGAGATCGAAGGATGTCGCATCCAAGCCCAACGGAATGCGTGCGGCGCGCAAGTAGGATCGCCTGCCATTGCGTGTGGCCTGCTGGCAGAAGTGCGGTGTTTCATCGCCATGGAACTGGATCGTGGCGTTTGGCAAATACTCAAACAGCGCGGCAATATTCTGGAGTGTTTCGTTGACCACCAAAAGTACCGGTGTGACGAAAGGCGGCAAGGCGCGGGCAAGTTCTGCCGCTCTCTCTATGGAAACGCAGCGTGGGCTTTTGTGGTAGAGCACAAAGCCGATGGCATCCGCGCCCGCCTGCACAGCTGCATCAACGTCCTGCTCACGGGTCAATCCACAAATCTTGATGCGGGTTCTGCCGGCGGGCACGTTTGCCATGTCGTGTTTTACGCGGCCCTGCGCTGAGGGGTCAATCATGTTTGGGTCTGGCAATGCATTCATGGCAGGCCATCATACGCAACTGCATGCTCTGGCAGGGCCCAGTGGGCATCGTAACGCGGGCCTACAAAATAGAGCCCGTCCGGCGAGAAGGTCGGCGCGGCAATGGTGCGGTTGCGTGCGGCCATGACTTCAACGATCCAGGCCGGTGGATATTTCTTCTGGCCAATCGCGACCAGGCAGCCCATCACGTTGCGGATCATGTGGTGCAAAAACGCATTAGCCTCAAACTCGAATCGCCAATAGGCGCCGCGTTGGGTAATGTTGACCTTCATCATCGTCTTGACAGGAGACAAGGCCTGGCAGCTGGATGCACGAAATGACGAAAAATCATGCTCGCCGATCAAGTGTGCCGACGCGTCATGCATCGCCGTGGCGTCCAGCGGTCGGTAGACCCAGCCGACACGGCCCAGGTCCAGGCTCGGGCGCACCGTAGACTGAAGCACGATGTAGGCGTATCGGCGTGAAATGGCACTGGCGCGGCAATGAAATCCATCCGGCACTTCCCGGGCCCATTGCACCGCAATGTCACCTGGCAAATGGGCGTTGGTGCCGCGCACCCACGAGCTGGTGGGTCGGACCAGGTCAGTGTCGAAGTGGATGACCTGCATCAGGCCATGCACGCCAGCATCGGTTCGACCAGCACACAGGGTGGGAAGGCGCGCTTGATTGGTGAACTTGCCCAAGGCGCCCTCAAGCCGGTCCTGCACCGTCAGTCCAGACAGTTGGCTTTGCCAACCTTGGTAGGCCCGACCGTTGTAGCTGATTCCGAGCGCTAGTCTCACGGCAATCTGGCGGCCTGAACCTCTTGGTGATTTCCGGGGAATGCCGACTAGTTGAGTCTGGAAAGCGCAGCCTGGGCACGGGTTTTCATGTCGCCGCTGGCTTCCAGGAGGACCTCTTCAATCAGCGCGCGTGCACCGTCTTCATCGCCAATCATGTTGAATTCTTCAGCCAGGGACAGTTTGGTCGCCAGTGGGTCTTCAGACTCGGCGGGTTGTGCGAATGACGTGCCTTCGGTTGAATCATTGAGGTCCAGCGACAGCGAGCCCAGGTCGAATTCCAGCATGCCACCGTTGTCCGGCGCCGACTGCGATGCCTTTGCGGCAAACGTCGCCAGCGGTCCGGCGACAGTCGTGCCGAAACTGACAGCCGCCTGATGTTTGAATTCCTCGGCCTCGCCTGCCGCCAAGGCGGGAACAGCGATAGCTCCATTTTTCGGAAGGTCAAATTCAAGTGGACTATTGCCGCTGGGTGCTGGCATCGGCGGTTTATCCGCAACGGGCAGGTCAAAATCCATGTCCAGCGGTGCCGGGCTCGAATTGAGGGCCGGCATTTTCGCGGTTCGCTCGATGTTGCCAAGGTCCTGTAGGACACTGGCATTTTCTTCGTCCAGTGAAAAATCCAGATCAAGGTCAAAACTGAGGTCTACCGGCGTGGCGGAACCGGGCAGCGGTGTTAGAGGTGCAGTGGTCGCTGCAAAACTGTTGGCCGCATCGCTCGCTGCACTGCTTGCCATGGCCGCACCAACCGCTGCAACACCAGCGACAGCGGCGGCACTTGCACCCAGTCCAAATCCGTCGCCTTTGGCCACGGTTGCCGGAAAATCCAGTGGTGCCGCTGACGACGGTTTGCCCCCCGGCAAGTACAGGGTATTGGTCGGATCAATGCTCTGGCCCATCTCGCAGACACGACTCCAGTCGGCGCCTTCGCCATTGCTGGCCCGGTACGCCTCATTGGCTGTGAATTCAAATGCACTCAGGTCACGCCGCTTGGCATATATTTCGAGCAGCTTGTAGTGGATGGCAACGCGCCCGGGATTGAATTTGAGGGCCTCTTTCAAAATCTCTTCAGCCTGAATGTCGCGACCATAGGCCAGGTAGACATCCGCCTCGGCAACCGGGTCAACGTCATCGGCCGCATCGAGCTGGCTCGGTGTATAGACCATGGAGGAGCCGCCCGCAGCGTCGTTTGTGTCCACCTTTTGACCACCACTGGCGCCAAAGAAAGAATCCGGTTGAAGGCGGCTTTCCAAAAAGACACTGTCTTCCATTGCGGCTTTTTTGCGCTGGCGTGAGCGGTAAATGCCAAAACCGGCCAGCAAAGCGACAAGACCGATGCCGACAGCGGGAATCAGCGGATTTTCAGTTAGTTGATCAATTAAAGTTGGCCCGGCGACCGTCAAAGGGACTGGCTTTGCCATAGGTTTGGCAGGCACGGGCGGCGTCACCGGCATTGGCACGGGTGCAGACGCCACAATCGCAGGCGGGGTCGCTGTTGCAACCGCAATCGACGGTGCGGATGCCACAACAGCTACCGGTGCGGTGTAGGTCACCACTGGCGCAGCCGCAGCCGCCGATGCTGACGCCGATCCCGCCACTGTTGGCGCGCCGGGCGTTGCACCCAGCTTGGCCAGATCACTCATGTTCCTGGATACTTCAGCCGTGCGCGATGCAGCTTCCTTGGTGGCACGCTCTTTGGCAATCAGATCCGTTTCAGCCTGGGCTTTGACGGCACCTTTAGAGAGCGTGAGCTTGTCCGGTGCCGACGCACTGGCTTTCTTGTCGTCTACTTTACCTTGAATGCTTCCGCCCGATTTGCGATCCGCCGCAGCCACCTGTTCAGTGGGAACATTGCTGGCGAGTTTTTTGCGGAAATCACCAAAGTCCCGGCTTTGCGCGATCACGGTCTGGGTAGCCTCTGCGGCCCCTACTGCCTGAGCCTGCTCTGCCGACGGCACATTCATCACGGCGCCGGCTTTGATGCGATTGATGTTGTTGTTGATGAAAACGTCAGGGTTGGCACGCAGCAGCGCAACCAGCATCTGGTCCAAAGACACCGTGGCAGGTTTGACGGCATTTGCGATCTTGCTTGCCGTGTCACCGCGTTTCACTGTGATGCTGCCCTCGGCTGCCATGGCGGCAACTGCGGCACCTGCAGGCCTTGACCCTGGTCTGGGTTGTGCGACTGCTGGCCGAGGAACAGCCGGACTGGCGGCGCCGATGCTGCTCGGTGCGTTGGGGGCTGATTGCGCCGGTCCAGCGCTGGACTGGACCGCGCCAACGGCAGGTGCAGTTGGCGCAGCAGCGGTTGACGGTCTGCGCGAATTGGGCGGATCAAACAGCAGGGTGTAGTCACGCACAATGCGTCCACTGGCCCAGCTGGCTTCGAGAATCAGGTCTACAAACGGCTCGTTCACGGGCCGGTCGCTCGTCAGGCGAATATAGGCGCGCCCGTTGGTGCGACGCATCAAGGTGACCTTCAACCCTGACAGAGCGGCGTTGAATTCAAGTCCGGCGGCACGAAATGCATCGGGCGAGGCGACGGCTGCCTGCAAAGACGCGGATTCTTCGGCATTGATGTCGGGAATATCGATCTCCGCGCGCAGCGGCTCGCCTAATGCCGACTGGACAACAACCGACCCCAGAGAAAGCGCCGAAACGTGGGGAGCTGAGAGGCCAAAAAGCGCTGCAGTGGCGAGCGCCATGGCAGACTTGTGCCATCGATGTGACTTAGGGTTCAATTTAAAGGCCTCCGTAGTTCGGGCAGGTGGCAATCATAACGATCAAATGCCAAACAAATTCTTCTTCCAGCCAAACATGAAAAGTACCTTAACATCAATGTCTTAGGCTGACAAGCTAGATAAGCGTTTAAGTTG
>JANOMD010000069.1:0-6941 GCA_031420135.1 Rhodoferax sp.
CCCAGTTTTTAACCTCCGGAGTTTTCCCATGTCTGCACTGTTCAACCCGACCGACCTGGTCGTTCCGTTTGAGAACCTGAGAATGAGCGATGTCGAGGCCGTTGGCGGTAAAAACGCCAGCCTCGGCGAGATGATTTCGCAACTGCCGACCGGGGTCAAAGTGCCCACCGGCTTTGCCACCACCGCCCACGCTTTTCGCCAGTTTCTCGCGCACGCTAACCTCGCCGACAGAATCCAGCAGCGTCTGCAATCGCTGGATACGGATGACGTACGTGCGCTGGCCGCCGCTGGCGCGGAAATTCGGGCGATGGTGCAGGCGCAACCTTTCCCGGCTGATCTTGAACAAGCCATCACCACGGCGTTTGCTACGTTGAGCGCGGGCGATATACAGGCTTCACAGTCTTCATTTGCCGTGCGCTCGTCGGCCACCGCAGAAGATTTGCCCGATGCTTCCTTCGCCGGCCAACAAGAGACATTTTTGAACGTGACCGGCATTGCCGACGTGCTGCACAAGATGAAAGAGGTGTTCGCCTCGCTCTACAACGACCGCGCCATCAACTACCGCGTACACAAGGGCTTTGCGCACGAGCACGTGGCCTTGAGCGCGGGTGTGCAGCGCATGGTGCGCTCAGACCTGGGCGCGGCGGGCGTGATGTTCACCATCGACACCGAGTCTGGCTTTGCGGACGTGGTCTTCATCACCTCCAGCTATGGCCTGGGCGAAACAGTGGTGCAGGGTGCCGTGAACCCGGATGAGTTTTACGTTCACAAGCCGATGCTCAAAGCCGGCAAGCGCGCGGTGATCCGTCGCAGCCTGGGCTCCAAATTGATTCAAATGGAGTTCTCGTCTGCTGACGAAAAAGCCAAAACGGGCAAGCTTGTCAAAACCACCGACGTGCCAACCGAGTTGCGCAACCGCTATTCACTGAGCGATGCGGACGTGGAGCAGCTTGCCAAATACGCCTTGGTGATCGAGCAGCATTACGGCTGCGCGATGGACATCGAGTGGGGCAAAGACGGTGTCGATGGCAAGTTGTACATCTTGCAAGCCCGGCCCGAAACCGTGAAAAGCCAGGCGGCGGGCAAGGCCGAGCACCGCTACAAGCTCAAAGGCAAAAGCACGCTCTTGGTGGAGGGCCGCGCCATCGGCCAGAAGATTGGCACTGGCCCGGTGCGCGTGGTGCACAGCCTGAACGACATGGACCAGGTGCAGGCGGGCGACATCCTGGTCACCGACATGACCGACCCTAACTGGGAACCGGTGATGAAGCGGGCATCAGCCATCGTCACCAACCGGGGCGGGCGCACCTGCCACGCGGCCATCATCGCGCGCGAGCTGGGCATCCCGGCTGTGGTGGGCTGCGGCAATGCGACCGACGTGCTGAAAGACGGCATGCTGGTCACCGTGAGTTGCGCCGAGGGCGACACCGGCTTCATCTACGATGGCTTGCTGGAGACCGAAATCACCGAAGTGCAGCGCGGCGAGATGCCCGCCATCCCCCTGAAAATCACCATGAACGTGGGCAACCCGCAGCTCGCGTTTGACTTCTGCCAGTTGCCCAATGACGGCGTGGGCCTGGCGCGGCTGGAGTTCATCATCAACAACAACATCGGCGTACACCCGAAAGCGATTTTGGATTACCCGAATGTTGATGCTGATTTGAAGAAGGCGGTGGAGTCTGTCGCGCGTGGGCATGCCTCGCCGCGTGCGTTTTATGTCGATCGCGTGGCCGAAGGCGTGGCAACCATCGCCGCCGCGTTTTGGCCCAAGCCCGTCATCGTTCGCCTGTCCGACTTCAAAAGCAACGAATACCGCAAGCTGATTGGCGGCAGCCGTTATGAGCCCGAGGAAGAGAACCCGATGCTCGGGTTCCGCGGTGCGGTGCGCTACTTGAGCGGCGCCTTCAGCGAAGCCTTTGCGATGGAGTGCGAGGCGCTGAAGCGCGTGCGCGAAGACATGGGCCTGACCAATGTCGAGATCATGGTGCCCTTCGTGCGCACGCTGGGCCAGGCCAAGTCTGTCATTGAGCTGTTGGGCCGGCATGGCCTGAAGCGCGCAGAAAATGGCTTGCGGATCACCATGATGTGCGAGATCCCCAGCAACGCCATCCTGGCCGATCAGTTCCTCGAATACTTCGACGGCTTCTCCATTGGTTCCAATGACCTCACCCAGCTTGCCCTGGGCCTGGACCGCGACTCCGGCTTGGAGCTGCTCGCTGCTGATTTTGACGAGCGCGACCCGACCGTGAAGGCGCTGATCAGCATGGCGATTGCCGCCTGCAAGAAACAAGGCAAGTACGTCGGCATCTGCGGCCAAGGCCCGAGCGACCACCCCGATTTTGCGCAATGGCTGGCGGCTGAAGGCATCTCAAGTCTTTCTCTGAACCCGGATTCAGTGGTGGCGACCTGGAAGGGGCTGGCGGCGGGGTGACACAGTGGTGGGATGGTCTCATGGGAATATAATCTTCCCATGTTAAATTCCCATGAAAGTTGATCATGCACGCCGTCAACGTCAGCACCCTCAAGAACAACCCCACGCAGGCGCTCAAATGGGCACAGACGCAGCCTGTGGTGGTGCTCAACCGCGCCATACCGATGGCGATGGTGGTGGGCATGGACAGTCTGCCCAGCGACGCAACACCCAACGCGCGCATGGCGCTGGCGGTCAGCCTGTTCAAAGACGGGGGGCTTTCGTGGATGCAAGCGGCCTCTTATGCAAATTCCAGCGCTTCGGATTTCATGAAGCATTTGGCGCGGCTGGGCATCCCTGTTATCGATCAATCTGAAGCAGAGGTGCTGAACGATGTGGACACTCTGAAAAAATGGCTCGCCCAATAATTTTACCCGCTGTCAAAACGACCCCCCAAAAACCAGCCAACGCGCGAGCGCAGCCATCGCCAAAATCTGACCGGAACGCTTTGCGCAGCGTGGTTTTGGCTGATGCCAGCCCCCTGATTGGTCTGAGCTTGATTGATCACCTGCATCTGTTGCAAGGCCTGTTTGATACGGTGTGGATTTCTCCTCGGGTGCTCGAAGAGGTGCTGACTGGAAAATTTGACAAAGGCGAGCCTGAGATCCGCGCTGCTTTGGCCGCAGGCTGGTTGCAAGTTTGCCAAGTGGCACCCGCGAATGTGCCGCTGATTGGTTTGGATCCGGGCGAGACGCAATCACTTCTACAGGCTTGCACTTTGTTGCAGCAGGGCAAGTCGCCCCTGCTACTGATAGACGAGCGAGCCGGGCGAGCCGCCGCCGCCGAGCTGGGTTTGCCCTGCGTGGGGACGGCGGCCGTCATTGCGCTGGCGCAGCAGCAGGGTTTGATTCCCAGCGCTGCTGTAGTTTTGGAGGCGCTTTTTCAAACGGATTTTCGATTGTCCAAAGCCGTCATTCGCGCTGTTTTGGAGAGCGTTGGCGAGACCCTGTAAACAGGCGCGCTATAATGGAAGGCTTCCCTTGCCGCACCTCATCTTGACGCTGAGGGCGGCTTTCATCCACGCCAGGCCATCGGTTTCTTCAAGAGACTTGTCTGACCTGGCAAACCACAAGGAGTTTTAATGCGTCATTATGAAATCATTCTCATGATCCATCCGGATCAGAGCGAACAAGTTCCGGCCATGCTGGAGCGCTACAAAGGCATGATCACCGCCGATTCCCCCGAGGGAAAAGGCAAAGTGCACCGTGTTGAAGACTGGGGCCGCCGCCAGTTGATCTATCAGATCAACAAGCTGTCCAAAGCCCATTACCTGTGCGTGAACATCGAAGCGGGTCAAACCGTGATGGCTGAGCTGGAACATGCCTTCAAGTTCAACGATGCTGTGCTGCGCCACTTGACCGTGTTGAAGAAAAAAGCCGATACCGGCCCGTCCTCCATGATGAAACAGGTTGAGCGCGAAGATGCCCGCAAAACCCAGCAAGCCGAGTACGCCAACAACGACCGAGGCGGCGACCGTGGTGATCGTGGTGGGGAGCGGGGCGCTGATCGAGGCGGCGACCGTGGTGGCGAGCGCAACGATCGTTGATCCGAATATTCCCTGAACGTTTCAGCAGCTTATTTTTGCCCAAGGAGTGAGCACAACAAATAGCCCCACCGTCAACCGATCTGCCAACCGTGTCGTCCTGACTGCCCGTATATATGAGCTTGAAGCCCAGCGTTACACCCCAGCCGGGCTGCCCGCCCTGAATTTCACACTCGAACACGAGTCTGAAGTGCAAGAAGCCGGGCAGGCAAGACAGGTGAAATTGGTGATGAAGGCGGTGGCTTTCGGCGCAATGGCAGAGCGGGTCGCGAAGCAGGCGATTGGCAGTCTCTGGCGCTTTGAAGGTTTTCTGGCTTCAGGCCGCAATGGCAAAGGTGTTGTGTTTCATATCCAAGAAATGTTGCAAGAGTCGCAAGACTAGGTTTCATCAAGATTGATTTTTAGGAGGCTTTCATGCCCGCATTCAAGAAATTTAACAAGGACAAGCGTCCAAAACGTCCCGCCCAGAACCTGCTGTTCAAGCGCAAGCGCTTTTGCCGCTTCACGGTGACCGGTGTCGAAGAGATTGACTACAAAGACATCGACACCCTGCGTGACTTCATCGCTGAAAACGGCAAGATCATTCCAGCGCGCCTCACCGGCACGCGGGCGATCTTCCAGCGCCAGCTCAACACCGCCATCAAGCGCGCGCGTTTCCTCGCGATGCTGCCGTACAGCGACCAGCACCGCATCTAAGGACTACACATCATGCAAATTATTCTGCTCGACAAAGTCGTGAATCTGGGAGGCCTGGGCGACGTGGTCAAGGTCAAAGACGGCTATGCCCGCAACTTCCTGATCCCCCAAGGCCGCGCACGCCGTGCCACGGCCGCAGCCAAGCAAGAGTTTGAAGTCAAACGCGCCGAGCTTGAAAAAGTCGCCGCTGCCAAGCTCGCCGAGATGCAGGCGCTGGGCACCAAGTTGGCCGGTACCACCGTCAAGCTCACGCAAAAAGCCGGTGTCGATGGACGTTTGTTTGGCTCGGTAACCAATGCTGACATTGCCGAAGAGCTGGTCAAAGCCGGCTACAAAGTAGTGAAAGCGCAGATTCGCATGCCCAACGGCGCTATCAAAATCGTAAGCGAAAGCACGGTTGCGGTGGCGCTGCATACCGACGTGGTGGTCGATATCACGGTGTCGGTTTACGGCGAAACCGCTTAATTCGAACAGTTCCCCCAGAAGGCCGCTGGTGACAAACCAGCGGCCTTTTTTCATTCAGCCGCGAGCCACTGGTTTTGCACCGGCAATACCCGCCAAATCACAGGAAATCCACACGGTTATCCCGTGACTGCGACGCGCTATATCGGTAGCATTCACCTTATTCATCATGTCAAAACCAAGTATGTCCGCTGTCATCTCACCGTTTTTGTCTGCCGTTCCTGACGACTTCCCGTCTGACCGCCAAATCGCGCAGTTGCGCATTCCGCCGCATTCCCTGGAAGCTGAATCCAGCGTGCTGGGCGGTTTGCTGCTGGACAACGCGGCCTGGGATCGCGTGGGCGACCTGCTGATTGACGGCGACTTCTACCGCTACGAACACCGCCTGATTTACGGCGCAATTGGCGCGCTGATCAATGCCACCAAACCGGCTGACGTGATCACCGTGTTTGAGCACCTTCAAAACCAGGGCAAGGCAGAAGAAACGGGGGGCTTAAGCTACCTCAACTCGCTCGCGCAGTACGTACCCAGCGCGGGCAATATTCGCCGTTACGCGGAGATCGTGCGCGAGCGTTCCATCCTGCGCAAACTGGTTACGGCCAGCGACGAAATTTCAACCGACGCTTTCAACCCCAAAGGCCGGCCGGTGGCCGATATCGTTGATCAGGCCGAGCAGAAAATTTTCAACATCGGCGAGCAGGGCTCGCGCATGAAGCAGGGTTTTCAGGCGATGGATTCGCTGGTGGTGGCGCTGTTGGACCGCGTGCAGGAAATGGCCGACAACCCGAACGACGTCACCGGCGTGCCGACCGGGTTTCACGACCTTGACCGCCTGACGGCCGGTTTTCAGGCGGGCGATTTGATCGTCCTGGCCGCGCGCCCCTCCATGGGCAAAACCGCGCTGGCCATCAATATTGCCGAACACGTTGCGCTGCACGAAGGCCTGCCGGTGGCGGTGTTTTCGATGGAAATGGGCGCGGCACAGCTTGCGGTGCGTATCGTCGGCTCGATTGGCCGCATCGACCAAAGCCACCTGCGCACCGGCAAGCTGACCGACGAAGAGTGGCCGCGCCTGACCGAGGCCATCGAGAAGCTGCGCAACATCTCGCTGCACATTGATGAGAGCGCTGGCCTCACATCAAGCGAGCTGCGCGCCAACGCCCGCCGCCTCGCGCGCCAGTGCGGCCAGCTCGGCCTGATCGTGGTCGATTATTTGCAGTTGATGAGTGGCAGCGCCGGCAATGAAGAAAATCGCGCCACCGAGCTGGGCGAAATTTCGCGCGGCTTGAAGATGCTGGCCAAAGAGCTCAAATGCCCGGTGATTGCCCTCTCGCAGCTCAACCGCAGCGTCGAAAGCCGCCCCGACAAACGCCCCATGATGAGCGACCTGCGCGAGTCGGGCGCCATCGAGCAGGATGCCGACATCATCATGTTTATCTACCGAGACGAGTACTACACCAAAGACGCCTGCAAGGAACCGGGCGTGGCCGAGGTCATCATCGCCAAGCAGCGAAACGGGCCAACCGGCACCGTGAAGCTGGCGTTCCTCAAACCGATCACCAAGTTTGAGAGCCTGGCGAGTGGTGCCAGCGGGGACTATTGAACCCTGGAGTCAATTTGCTATATAATTAATAGCTATCTATGCATGTAATACGGGAGCTAGGCATCTAAAATGATCATAAAATGATGTTTTTTTGTGATTCGGTGGTAAAAATTAACCTGTAGGTTAATTTTAA
Organism: Rhodoferax sp.; assembly: GCA_031420135.1. Taxonomy (GTDB): domain Bacteria; phylum Pseudomonadota; class Gammaproteobacteria; order Burkholderiales; family Burkholderiaceae_C; genus JANYCG01. The sequence goes on from JANOMD010000069.1 coordinate 6,908, forward strand.
ACTCAATTCAGCTCTTGTGCGTGTTCAAGGCACC
>JANOMD010000070.1:0-4087 GCA_031420135.1 Rhodoferax sp.
GGTGACCGCGCGCGCGGCCGGCCCCAAAGAAAAACTGCGGCCGTGGCTCGGGGTTGTGGTCACCGTGCTGGTGGTTGGAATGTTCGAGCTCCTGTCATCACACCTTGACTACCTTCCGAGTCCAACCGCAACGCTGCTTCTCGCCGTCGTGTTCACTGCCTCTTATGGCGGAATCGCGGCCGGGCTGGTCAGTGCACTGATCGCGTGCGTCTATTTCGCGCATTTTTTCTCGATTCCGGGGCAGCCGTTCCACTATACGAGTGACAACCTGACCCAGATTCTGACCTGGGCGCTGGCGACACCGGCCATCGTCGCCATGACCGGTCTGCTACGGCGCCGACCAGAGCGGGTGTTCGAGGCAAAACTGAGCGACACCCTCACCGCCGCGCGTTTGGCCGACATCACGGCAACCAGTGCCGAACTGCGCAAGTCGCATGAACAACTGCACCTCGTCACCGAAAACGCCCCCGTGTTCGTCGCTTTTTATGACGAGGCAACATGCTGCCGCTATGCCAACCAGTCCTTTGCCCGGTGGCTCGGCGTGGATCTGCAGGAAATCTTGGGCAAGCAAGCCCGTGACATTTTCGCTGGCCAGGATATGTCAGATTCTTACTTTGAAAGTGCACATTCCGGTATTTTTGCCGGCCAACGGATTGACCGCCAGCGCGCGCACCGCCACGCGGATGGGCGGGTCAGCCATCTGGCCGTGAGCCTGGTTCCGCAATTCACCGACGCTGGGCGTGTGTCGGGTTTTTACACCTTCATCAGCGACATCACTGAACTGAAAAAGGCGACCCTGGAGAACAGCCGCGCCAGGGAGCGGCTTGCGCTCGCGCTGGAAGGGTCCAACCTATGCTTGTGGGACTGGAACCTTGAAGACAATATGGTGTACCTGGACAGCACGTGGTCGCGCATGCTCGCAGACGAAGAGCCGCATGAAACCGTTATCAGCGGCCTGGCACTCTTTGACCTGGTTCACCCTGATGACAAGGAACTGATTTACGCACACTGGCTGTCGGTGTTCAAGGGCGAGGCTGAGTTCTACAACGTAGAGCACCGCGTCATGACCCAGAGCGGCGAGTGGCTCTGGATCGCCAGCCTGGGCAAGGTGGTCCAGCGGACCGCAGACAACAAAACCTTCCGCATGACCGGCACCAATGCCAATATCACCGAGCGCAAGCGGGGCCAGATCCTGGCCACCACCGACCCCTTGACCCTGCTGCCCAACCGGCGGGTGCTGGAGGACCGCCTCGCCCACGGCATTCTCACGGCCGAACGCAAGGACAATCCGGCTTTTGCCCTCCTGTTCATCGACCTGGACCGGTTCAAGAATGTCAACGATTCCCTGGGGCATGGCGTGGGGGACCAGTTGCTGAAGCTGGTCGCCCAGCGCATCAGCGACGCAACCCGCAAGGGCGACACGGTCGCGCGCCTCGGGGGCGACGAATTCGCGGTGGTGCTGGAGCGCATGCACATGCCCGAAGACGCAGGGCATGTGGCGCAAAAGATCGTTGACGCGCTGGCCGCGCCCTTTTTCATCGACGGGCACACCCTGAAAATTTCCTGCAGCATTGGCATCAGCGTGTTTCCGGCTGACGCCAGTGATGCGGTCGCCCTGCTGCGCAACGCCGACCTGGCCATGTACGCCGCCAAGGAACATGGCCGGCACGGCTACCAGTATTTTTCGTCCTCGATGAATGCCCAGGCGCTCGAACGTATCACCATGGAGGGGGATTTGCGCGAGGCGCTGGTGCTCGGGCAGTTCGAACTCCATTACCAGCCAAAATTCAGTTTTCACACCGGCCGGCTGACCGGTGCAGAGGCCCTGCTGCGCTGGCACCACCCCCGGCACGGGCTGATATCCCCGTCACGCTTCGTCCCGATTGCCGAAGAGAACCGCATGATCAACCTGATCGGCGACTGGGCCTTGCGCAGCGCCTGCGCCCAGCTCGTGCAATGGCAACATCGCTGGCAGGTGGACATGTCCATAGCGGTCAACATTTCGGTCGTCCAGATCGACGCAAACCTGTTCAAGACTGTCAGCGCGGCTTTGCGGGACAGCGGACTGGAAGCGCGTTTCCTGGAAATTGAGATCACTGAAAATGTGCTCCTGCGCGACGTCGATGAAACCATCCAGATACTGCGCCAGCTTTCCGATCTGGGTGTGCGCATCGCCATCGACGATTTCGGCACCGGCTATTCGTCATTGAGCTATCTGCGCCATTTCAAGCTGGACACCATCAAGATTGACCAGTCCTTTATCGCCAACATGTTGACCCATGACAACGACGCGACCATCGTGGGCGCCATCATTGCGCTGGCCCACAGCATGAAGATGAAGGTCGTCGCCGAGGGCGTGGGGTCGGTCGAACAAAGAGACGCACTGGGCGAAATGGGTTGCGACCAGTGGCAGGGTTTTCTCAATTGCAAGCCCCTCGCGGCTGAACCGTTTGAACAGCGTTTGCTGGCGGGATTGACCCACACATGACCCTGCCCCAGGCGTTTGTCGCAACGCCGCCTATGACGCCCGTGCGCGCCCAGCAAATTGCCAGCACCTTTGACCTGCGCGATCTGCCGACTGATTGCAAGAACGGCTTACGATAAATCCTTGATGGTCGTGGTCGGCCCGTTGGTTTGGACAGACTTGATACCGTTGTCACGCCCCGACCCGTCTTTGTACATCTGACTGGTGCCAATGATTTGGTGATTGCCCGCTTTCAAGTTGAAGTAGAGCCGCCCATCTTTCGCGGCTAAGCGGTCGTAGCGCGCGTCCATTGGACTGTTGGTCTGCGTCGACGCAATGCCATTGGTGGCCGAAGCCTTGGCATCATATTGCTCGCTGCGAAGAATCACTTCATTGTTGCCCGCTTTCAAAACGAAGGAATACCCTCCCTTGTCCGATTTTGTAATTTCGTACCAACCAGCCATGTTGATGCTCCAGAATAAAGTTGAGGAGCCCAGATAATAACCTTGGGACGCGTCCAATCTATCCCAAATCGCGCTTCTTCAAATCACACTTCAGGTGATGACACAATTGAAAAATGACTCGCTCACCCGCCGCTCCGGTTTCGTTCTCGACCATGCCGCCCATGCCCGATCAACGGGCGCGCAACATCGCTGCATCATTCGACTTGCGCGATCTGCCTGCCGACTTTTACGCCAACCCATACCCGGTGTATGACGCATTGAGGGCGCAGCAGCCCCTGCGAAAGATGCCTGACGGCTCTTGGTTTCTGACGCGCTATGCCGATCTGGTGGCGGTGTACCGCGATGCGCAGACCTTCAGCTCCGACAAGAAAATTGAGTTCGAACCCAAGTACGGGGCAAATTCGCCCTTGTTTGAGCACCATACCACCAGTCTAGTGTTCAACGACCCGCCGCTTCACAGCCGCGTGCGAAGGCTGATCATGGGGGCTCTGGCCCGGCGTAGCATTGACGGTATGGAGCCGACACTCATCAAGCTGGTTGATGGGCTGCTGGACTCGCTTGAATCAAACGGCTGTGGCGATTTGATTGAAGACTTTGCTGCGGCCATTCCCATCGAAGTGATTGGCAACCTGCTGGGCGTGCCGCATGCGGACCGTGGCCCGTTGCGCGGCTGGTCGCTGGCAATACTGGGCGCGCTGGAGCCGCAATTGAGCGCCGCGCAGGAAGCTCTTGGCAACCTGGCTGTGACGCAGTTCACCGCCTACCTGCGTGACCTGGTGGCCGAGCGGCGCAAGCGCCCTGGCGACCCTCAGCATGATGTGCTGACGCGGCTGCTAAAAGGTGAAGGCGGTGGCGATGCCTTGACCGAATCCGAGCTGTTGCAGAACTGTATCTTCATCCTGAACGCAGGGCATGAAACCACCACCAACCTGATTGGCAATGCGCTGGTAGCGCTGCATGAGTGGCCCGACGAGAAACTTAAACTGCTCGACAAAATACAGCATGGCACTGCCGATTCAATGACACTTGATCTGGACCTGGCGGTGGACGAGTTCCTGCGCTTTGAATCGTCCAACCAATTGGGGAATCGCCGCGCGCTCAAAGCTTGCAACATGGGTGAAATCGAGTTGCCGCAAGGCGCGCTGATCACGCTGTGCAT
>JANOMD010000071.1:0-5130 GCA_031420135.1 Rhodoferax sp.
GGAAGCAACATCGACTTCCGCGCGGTCTGAATCAGCATGAATCCGTCGCTTGCCCTGCTTGCGCAGGATGTCGAAGCCATCGAGCGGGCTACCCTTGCGGCAGTCGCCCCGCACGATGTTGATGAAATACCCGGCTGGCTGCTGCCGTTTGATGCGGGTACGGTAGGCCGTGCCCACAGTGCGGTGCCGCTGCGGCATGATGCGAGTATTCAGGCGGGAGACATCGCCACGATTGTCAAGCGCTACCGAGCGCGTGGCCTGCGGCCCAGTCTGCGGATTGCCGCCGTGCCTGCACTGGCCCATCTGGATGCTGCGCTGATCGAGCAGGGCCTGAAAATCACCCAGCCCACGCTGACCTGCGTCGCCCGCGTGACCGATCTGCTGGATGCCACCCGAAGCGTCACGCCCGCAGAGCTGTCATCAAGCCCCAGCCAGACGTGGCGTGAGGTCTACCTGGGCGAAGGCTTCGACCCGGTGGACGGCGCCTCGCGCGTGCAGGCACTCAGCCGTGCAAGTGGTTCGCTGTATGCGCAGTCGGTTGATTCGCACGCGGACCCCGCCCAGGTCGTGGCAACGGGTGTTGGTAGCTACGGCCACGGCTGGCTCGGCATTCACGGCATGCGCAGCCTGGCTACGCACCGCAAGCAGGGCCATGCCTCGCGCATCCTGCGGGCGCTGGCCTTGCAGGCCCACGCGAAGGAGCTGCCTTGCGCGTATCTGCAAGTGGAGGAGGGCAATCAGGCGGCGCTGCGGCTGTATGAATCGCTCGGGTTTACGATGGCGTGGCGCTACATTTACTGGAGGCCGCGCTGATGTTGTGAGGTTCACCAACACTTATTCGCATTCTCCCGGTTTGTACAATTTGAAGTTGCGAAATTCAATCTGTACAGACGACAGACAAGCTCCGGTTCACTTTTTTAGAGACTTGGAGATCCAAAGGCTCCCATGGAAACCAAATGGCTCGAAGATTTCGTGTCCTTGGCTGAAACCCGCAGCTTCAGCCGCTCGGCGCAGTTGCGCCACGTGACCCAACCCGCGTTCTCGCGGCGCATCCAGTCCCTTGAAGCCTGGGCCGGCACTGACCTGGTGGACCGCAGCAGCTACCCCACCCGCCTCACACCGGCGGGTGAGACGCTGTATGCCCAATCGCTGGAGATGCTGCAGGCGTTGCAAAGTACCCGCGCCATGCTGCGCAGCCACACGTCGGCTGGGCAGGACGTGATTGAGTTTGCCGTGCCGCACACGCTGGCGTTCACATTCTTTCCGGCTTGGGTTTCCACGCTGCGCGAGAATTTTGGCCCCATCAAGAGCCGGCTGATTGCGCTCAACGTGCATGACGCCGTGCTGCGCATGGTGGAAGGCAGTTGCGACGTGCTGATTGCCTACCACCACCCGTTGCAGCCAATCCAGCTAGATGCTGATCGCTATGAAATGGTGAGCTTGGGCCACGAGGTGGTGGCACCGTACGTGAAGGCCGGTGCAGACGCGGCGCCGTTGTTCAAACTACCAGGAACGGCTGTGAATCCACTGCCTTACCTCGGCTACGCGCCGGGGGCCTACATGGGGCAAATGGTCGACCTGATCTTGAAGCAGTCCAGAACGCCGATCCACTTCGACCGGGTGTATGAGACCGACATGGCCGAAGGCCTGAAGGCGATGGCGCTTGAGGGCCACGGCATCGCGTTCCTGCCGCACAGCGCCGTGAAGAATGAGTTGCGCGCCAAGCGCCTGGTCAGCGCCGCACCGCCCGAGTTCAAGGACCTGGAGGTCACCATGGAAGTGCGCGCCTACCGTGAGGCCCCTTCCCGCAAGGAGGCGCAGCGGGCGGGCCAGAAGGCTTCAAAAAATGCCCATGCGCTGCAAAAACGCACGGCGCAGGCACTTTGGGATTTTTTGCTGGCGCAGCCTGCTTCGAAATAGCCGTTGCGCATTTGGGACAATGCCACCATGACCCAAAATGCAGCGCCCAACCCCATCAACGAACTGACCCTGACCCGCCCCGACGACTGGCACTTGCATGTGCGCGATGGTGCCGCACTGGCGACCGTGGTGCCGCACACCGCTGCCCAGTTTGGCCGCGCCATCATCATGCCGAACCTGAAGCCGCCCGTCACCACGGCGGCACAGGCGGTTGACTATGCCCAGCGCATCCGGCGTGCCGTACCGGCGGGTGTGAAGTTTGAGCCCTTGATGACGCTCTATCTCACCGACAACCTGCCCGCCGACGAGATCAAACGCGCCAGGGGCGCCGGTGTGGTTGCCGTCAAGCTCTACCCGGCCGGGGCCACCACCAACAGCGATGCGGGCGTGACCGACGTGCGCAAAACCTACAAAACGCTGGAAGCCATGCAACGCGAAGGCCTGCTGCTGCTGGTGCATGGCGAGGTCACGTCGCCAGAAATTGACCTGTTTGACCGCGAAGCCGTGTTCATTGACACCCAGCTCATTCCCTTGCGCCGCGACTTCCCCGAGTTGAAAATTGTGTTTGAGCACATCACCACGAAAGAGGCAGCGCAATATGTGCGGGATGCTGACCGTTTCACCGCCGCCACCGTCACAGCGCACCACCTGCTGTACAACCGCAACGCCATCTTCACCGGTGGCATCCGACCGCACTATTACTGCCTGCCTGTCCTGAAGCGCGAAACCCACCGACTTGCTTTGATCGAAGCCGCCACCAGCGGCTCGCCTAAATTCTTCCTCGGCACCGACAGCGCTCCCCACCCGGCACACCTCAAAGAACACGCCAGTGGCTGTGCCGGCTGCTACACCGCGCACGCTGCGATGGAGATGTATGCCGAAGCCTTTGATTCAGTCGGCTCACTCAACAAATTGGAAGCCTTCGCCAGCTTCAACGGGGCTGACTTTTACGGCCTGCCGCGCAACGCAGGCAGCATCACCTTGAAGCGCGAAAGCTGGACGCCGCCCGTGAGTTTTGCGTTTGGCGAGGCGCAGTTGAAGCCGTTGCGGTCTGGGGAGGCGCTGCCCTGGAGGTTGGTGGTTTGAATGGCGCGCGGGCTTGTACATCATGGTAATATACAAACGTGAACGATCAGTGATCAATTTATGATTGATTTAGACCAGATTCAAGGCTTTGATTGGGACGAAGGCAACGCTCGCAAGAATGGCAAGCACGATGTTTCCATGGCGCAGGCAGAGCAGGTTTTTTTCAATGCGCCATTGTTGATTCTGGAAGATGCCAGTCACAGCGGGGAGGAGTTGCGGTTGCATGCGTTGGGCATCACTGATGAAGAGCGCGCATTGCACATCACACTCACACTTCGCCAGTCGGGTAAATTGATTCGTGTCATTTCTGCAAGAGACATGAGCCGTAAGGAGAGACTGATCTATGACCAAGCCCGCTAAAAAAACTCTGAAGTTCAGCAGCGAAGCGCAAGAGCGCGCGTACTGGGAGTCGAATGACTCCAGCACTCATGTAGATTGGTCCAAGGCCCGCAGGGCGATATTTCCCAACTTGAAACCGTCCACCAAAACCATCTCATTGCGCTTGCCACAGCATCTGCTCGACTCCATCAAAGTCGCAGCGAATGCCAGAGATGTGCCGTATCAGTCGCTTATCAAAGTCTGGCTACAGGAGAAGCTGCATGCATGATCTGCAGGCAGGGGGTTTACGCGAGATGTGGTGTTACCCGAGACCGACCTGACCGCCATCCACTGGCCTGCACCCTGGCTGGCCAGCTATCGCGATGTGGGGCAGCCTATCGTCGCCACTTGGGAGTCTGAAGGCAACCTGGCTCGCGCGTTGAATGGCTCAAGGTGCGCCCCCATCCGCTTCGTCCCGCAATCCGCGCTGCCCGCAGGCGAATCCTACGAGCGCTACATCTTCAAAACCGGCAATTGTCCCACCCGTGACAACCTGCATGACTTCTTCAACGGGCTGTGCTGGATTCATTTTCCAAAAACCAAACAGCGGCTGAACCAGTTGCAGGCGGCGCAAATTGAATCGGATGGCATCGGGCAGGTGCGTGGTCCGGTGCGGGACGCGCTGACCGTGTTCGACGAAAACGCGGCGTTTTTGCAAGCGCCCGATGCGTTGTGGAACGCGCTGGTGGCCAAGGACTGGACGCGGCTCTTTGTCGACTTGCGGCCCCTATGGCGCGACGCGCAATTGGTGCTTTTTGGCCATGCGCTGCTGGAAAAGCTGGTGTCGCCCCGAAAAGGCATTACCGCACACGTCTACCGGGCGCAGGCGGCATCGCACCGGCTGGCTGATCTGGACGCCTGGGTTGCGGCCGATTTGAGCGTTGAAAAGCTCAGTGCCAAACCGTTTGCCCATCTGCCGGTGCTGGGTGTTCCGCTCTGGTGGCCAGACAACGCGGACCCGCAGTTTTACGCCGATGCCAGCGTGTTCCGTGCGCTGGGTCAAGCCCGCGCATCGGCCCGCGCGCTGCCGCCAATCCCTAAAATTCGTGGGCATACAGGCCAGGCGCCTTGATTTTTGCCCGATTGCCCCTAACATCTGCGCCATTGGCCCATCATGTTCGGGCTATTTTGTAAGGAAACCATGAAACGCATTCTTCTCTTTATCCTGACCAATGTGATGGTCGTTGCCGTGTTGGGCATCGTGGCCAGCCTGCTGGGCGTGAACCGCTACCTCACGCCCAACGGCCTGGATCTGGGCTCCTTGCTTGGGTTTGCGCTGATCATGGGGTTTGGCGGCGCCATCATCTCGCTGCTGATCAGCAAGCCGATGGCGAAGTGGACAGCCGGCGTGCGCATCATCAACGAGCCGGCGAACGCCGATGAAAAATGGATTGTCGATACCGTCAAGAAGCTGGCCGACAAAGCCGGTATCGGCATGCCCGAAGTCGGCATTTTCGACGGCGAGCCGAACGCCTTTGCGACCGGCGCATTCAAGAACTCAGCGCTGGTGGCGGTGTCCACCGGTTTGCTGCAGGGCATGACGCACGACGAGATCGAGGCCGTGATTGGCCATGAAATCGCCCACGTGGCGAATGGCGACATGGTCACCATGACGCTGATTCAAGGCGTGATGAACACCTTTGTGGTGTTCCTGAGCCGCGTGATCGCCTATGCGATTGATGGCTTCTTGCGCAAAGGTGACTCTCAAAGCTCCGGCCCGGGTATCGGTTACATGGTGACCACGGT
>JANOMD010000072.1:0-7098 GCA_031420135.1 Rhodoferax sp.
CAAAGCTGCATGAAGCGCGCGCATTTGTCAGCCGCGTCTGCGTCAATGGCGCCGCCCAGATGCTGCGGGTTATTGGCCATCAGCCCGACCGGCTTGCCCTCTATGCGGCCAAGCGCCGTATGAATGCCCTTGCCAAAACCATCGCGCAGCACGAGCAGGCTGCCCGGGTCCACCACGCCCGACACGGCCGCCAGCGTGTCATAAACGCGCAGGCGGTTCTGTGGCACCACATCGCGCAGCGCCAGCGCATCGGGGCCGGGCACGCCCGCAGTGGCGCCCTGGAAGAACGACAGGTAATGCCTGGCTGCGGCAACCGCCTGTGCCTCATCCTGCACCAGAATGTCAATCACGCCATTGCTGTGCTGAACGTCGCTGGGTCCGATCTGTTCCGGCTGGAAAACGCCCAGGCCACCCCCTTCGACCATGGCTGGCCCGCCCATGCCGATGTTGCTGTTGCGGGTGGCGATGATCACGTCGCAGCAGCCCAGCAGCGCTGCATTGCCGGCAAAACAGCGCCCGGCCACGATGCCCACCACCGGCACGGCGCCATTGAGCCGTGCAAAACTGGCAAAGGTGGCGATGTTCAACCCGGCGACTTTGGCCGAGTCCACATCGCCAGGCCGACCACCGCCACCTTCGGCAAACAGGACGACCGGCAGCTTCTGCTGCAAAGCAATGCCCAGCAGCCGGTCCGTCTTCTGGTGATTGCGCATGCCCTGGGTGCCCGCCAGCACCGTGAAGTCGTACGCCATCACCACGCAGCGCGCTCTCTCGGCGCCGAACAGCTGCGCGTTGACACTGCCAATGCCGGTGACCATGCCGTCGGCCGGCGTGTTGGCGACCAGGTCGTCCAGCGAACGGCGCCGGGACTGCGCCGCAATGGCCAGCGCGCCGTACTCGATGAAACTGGCGTGGCCTGAACCGTCGCTGGGCCGCGCGTCGCAGAGGTCGGCGATATTCTCGCGCGCGCTGCGCCCGCCGCCCGCCTGGCGTTTGGCCAGCGCATCAGGCCGGTTGGCATCCAGCGTGAAGGCGTGACGGTCCAGCACCCGCTGCAAATCAGGACGGGGGGCATTGTCCGCACCGGCCCGAGGACTCTGCTCGGCCGCAAGCTCGCTCGCGTTCTGCGCGGGGTCAGCTTGAGGCAGCGGCGAAATGCGCGCGGCCGGGGTGGCAGTCATCAGCAAATCGCCTTCATTCACCAGATCACCGGCACTGTAGTTCAGCGCCGTGACGTGGCCGTCGGCTTCGGCCCGCACCTCATGTTCCATCTTCATCGCCTCCAGAATCACGACCACGTCGCCCTTCAGGAATCGGGCACCGGGAGTGACGAGCCAATGAACCACCGTGGCTTGCAAGGGAGAACGGACTGAAGTGTTTTGCATGGCAGCATTTTGCGGCAAAGAGCGCGGGGCGCCGGGTCAAGCGCGTGACATCGCCCAACTTGCAAGCGGCGGCGCTTTGCTGCTGCCCTGCTGCACAATGCTGGCCATGAACCACACACCTTTGATTGAGCTTTACCGTGGCGGCACACTGGAGTGCCAGCACTTTGGCTCGGTGGCCGTCGTCAACGCCGCTGGAAAACTGCTGGCCCAGGCGGGCGACCCGCATTGGCTGACATTCACGCGGTCCACCCTCAAGGCCTTGCAGGCGCTGCCGTTTGTGCAAGCCGGCGGGCCACAGCAATTTGACTTGTCAACAGAGCAAATCGCCCTGCTGTGCGCCAGCCACAACGGCGAAGATTTTCACGTGCGCAATGTCCAGCAGATGCTTGAAAAATCGGGCCTCACGCACCAGGCGCTGCGCTGCGGCTGCCATGTGCCGGGCCTGTTCACGCTGTTGGACATTGCTCCGCCAGAGGGCCTGGTGTTTGACGAGCGCCACAACAATTGCAGTGGCAAGCACGCCGGCTTTCTGGCGTATTGCGTGCAGCACGGCTTGAGCCTTGACGACTACATCGCGCCCAAACACCCGTTGCAGCAGGCGATACGGCGTGACGTGGCCCGCGCCACCGGCGCGCCTGAAAGCGATCTAAAAATGGGCATCGACGGCTGCTCGGCGCCCAACTACGCGCTGCCGCTGGCCAACCTGGCACGCGGCTACGCAAGGCTGGCCAGTGGCCAGGCAGATACCGAGTTCGGTGAAAGTTTCGAATTGCTGTCCAACGCCATGACCACGCACCCCGAGATGGTCTCAGGCACCCACCGCAGCGACTTGGCGTTCATGCAAGCCGGCCGCGGCGACTGGGTCACCAAGGTCGGCGCGGACGGCGTTCAGGCCGTGGCCAGCAAAAGCCGCGCAGAAGGCTTTGCCATCAAGATCATTGACGCCAACAAACCCGCAGTGTTTGCCGCCACGGTGGAAGTGCTGGACCAACTGGGCTGGATCGACGATGCCCAGCGCACGCTGCTGGCGCCATGGCGCGCGCGAGACATCGCCAATGCGCGTGGGCTGCTGGTAGGTGAGCGGCTGGCGGCGTTCAGGTTGCAGGCGGCAAGCTAATCCCGCCCCGCCTCAATGATCTTGTGCGCCAGCAGCGCCGGGTTGGTGAAGCACACCTCGTGGCTGCCGTGGGCTTCGATCAGCCGGAACAGGCCCAGCTTTTCAGACAGACGCGGGTGCCAGGGCAGGCTGTGCGGCAGCGCCGTGTCTTGCTGGAAGTTGATGTAGGACTTGCCGATTTGCAGGGTCGCCAATTCGGTTTTCAGCGCGATCTTGTCGGTGAAGGTTTTGTAGGGGTGCGGGTTGAGCTTGGCAAAGGCGGCGTTGGCCGTGGCCTCATCAGCGTCGTTGATGAAGGCCTCGCGCCAAACCGGTGGCGGCAGCGTGACGGCGCCGCCATTGGCCGCAGCAATGGCGTCAAACATGGCGACGTACATCGGCGGGACCATGTCGTTCAGCGATTCGCCGTTGAGCGGGACAAAGGCGTTCCAGTAGACCAGTCGGCGAATGCGTTGCGGCACCCGGTCGACCGCGCCCGAGATCACCATGCCGCCGTAGGAGTGCCCCACCAGCCGCACGTCACGCAGGTTGTTCGACTCCAGAAAATCAACCAGCGAATTGATGGCGTCGTTCAGGCCGCTGGTGGCGCGGCTGTCGCCTGGGCGGTTGCCCGCCAACGTGACGCAATGCACGGTGTGGCCGCTGGTGCGAATGTGTTGGGCCACAGGCTCCAGTTCGGCACCGGTGTGCCAGGCGCCGTGAACGAGAACGTAAGTGTCTGTCATGAAGTGGTCTCCTGAAGTTGTTGATCCGCAAGGCCCGCCCCGGCGAATGCCTGAACGATAACGCAACCCGGCGGATTTGGCTGGCGCACAGCAACCTTTGAAACGTCAAAATTTCTCACTTCGATTGATACATTTAGCATAGCAAACTATCTATATAATACGAGAGCTATAGGCCAATTTGGTTGGTATTTTCGTCAAAAATGGCTCTTTTGAACGATAAATTAACTTGCAGGTTAATTTTTAGAGCGTTCGGCGCGTCCCCAGCAGCGCCGCGCCGATGATCAGAAGCGCCGCCACGGCAATGCTGGCAGTCAATGCACGGCCTGTAGTCGCCATCAGCAGCACCGTTGACAGCAGTGGCGTGAGATAGCTCAAAACCGCAATGTGCCTGGCGTCGCCCAGTTTCAAAGCCTTGTCCCACAGGTAAAACGCTGCACCCAGCGGCCCCAGGCCCATCACCGCCAGCAGCAGCCAGTCGCGCCCGGTCAAGTCGACCGGAGGTTCCAGCGCCCAATGGCAAAGCAGCGACAGCACCCCCGATGCGAGGCCAAACAGGCCAATCGCCGCGGTGGATGCGCCCGTGCCCTGCAACGCCATGCGCTTAGTCTGCAGCGAATAGTTGCCCCAGATCATGGCGGCACCCAGCGCCAGCACGTAGCCCAGCGCGGGCTGTGAAAAAGCCTCGGTGGCCACGGCGGACAAATTTCCCCCGGTGGTCGGGGTGTCGCGCCCGCCCAGAATGGCAACTGCTGCGCCCGCAAAACCGGTGACCGCTGCAATCGCGTGCACAGCACCCAGCCGCACGCCCGGCAAATACCAGGGCGCCAGCAGCACCATGAGCAGTGGCCACAGGTAGTTGATCAAATTCACTTCCACCGCTGGCGCAATGCGAAGCGCTATGAACAGCAGAAAGTGAAATCCGAACAGCGTGAACACGCCCAGGCCCAGCATGCGCGGTGCGACCTGCCACTGGCGCCGGTCGCGCATCACAAACGGCCAGGACAGCAGGCTGCCAGCCATCAGTGCAACACCCGTCAGCAAGAACGGTGGCACATGTTTCAGCGAAACCCCAAGCGACGCCAACGTGGCCCACAGGGCGATGGCGGCCAGCGCGAAGAGGTTGGCTTTCATGCCAGATTTTCTAGTAGTCCGCCAGGACTTTGAGAGAGGCATCGCGCTCGAACTGGGCGACCGCCTGGTCAAGGCCCGCGGTTGGGGAAACTGATGGGGGAAGTCATGTGAGGTTACTGATCGCCGTCTGTTCCAGCATGCGCCGGGTCTGCGCCACAGTCGCCAGTGCCCGGCCCTGCAAGGCCGCCTCATCCGCGAGCAGGCGCACCAGCCGCGCATTGGTGGGTGAACCCAGTTCGTTGTAAGGATAGTCGCCGATGCCTATGGAAAGGTGGCCACCGCGCGCGATGATCGCCCCCGCCAGCGGGAACAGGTTGCCTTCGCGGATGCAGACAGACCAGTGCAGCTCGCGCCCGAAGGGCAGGAAGCGGACCATCGCGTCGAGCCCTTCGAGCGTGCCCGGGTGGCCGCCCATCATGCCGCCTTCGGTCAGGACGATGCAGACCAGCGCGGGCTGGTCGAGCCAGCCCGCGTCCATGAACGCGCCAATGGTCCGCAGGCAGGGCACGGTCCAGGCGCACAGCATGGGCTTCAGGCGCTGCTCGCGCACGAAGCCGGTGAAGCGGCGCAGCGTGGCAATGGAGTTCGCATACACGCGGTGTTCCGTCAGGTAGCTACGGCTGGCCGCGTCGAAGGCATCCAGGTTGGTGCTGCCCATGTCGATGGGCACGAAATCCGGCCGCGTGGCCGGCTGCGCGCACAGGTATTTCAGGGGGGCCAGCCGCGCGTCCGGGTCGGGGGTCTGGCCACCGGCGAGCGTGGGGTGGATCAGCACGTCGCAGCGCTCGCGGATGGCTTCCACCGCGCGGCCGTAAAGATCCGCATCATGCGCGGGCGAGCCGTCGGGGTTGCGCACATGAAAGTGCACGATCGACGCGCCCGCCTCCCAGCAGGCCTGTGCATCGGCCGCAATCTCCTGCGGCGTCCAGGGGACGTTGACGTTGCGCCCGCGGGTCGACAGTTCGTTAAGGCGAACCTCGACGATGACGGGCTTGACGCTCATTAGGTAGCCTCCGTGCTGTGCACTGCGGTCTTATTCGCCTTGGGAGCGGCCCGGCGGCTCATGCGCGTGGCCTTACTGCGGCTCGACCTTGGCGCTGGCCGCGGTGCGGCGCCACTGCTCGATCTGGTCGCGCCAGAACGGACGCATCTCGTCCTGGCCGCCAGTCATGATTTGCACGTTTTGGGCGGCGTAGAACTGCTTGGTGTCGGGCGAAGCGAGCGCCTGCATGAACAGGGCGGACAGCTTGTCCATGATCGGCCGGGGCGTCGCCGCCGGTGCCACAACGCCGACCCAGGTGAAGCCGGTGAAGCCCGGCAGGCCGGCCTCGGCGCTGGTCGGCACGTCGGGAATGGCGGGCAGCCTGTTTTCCACACCGACCAGCAGGGGCCGCACTTTGCCGGTCTTGAGCAATTCCATCGCCGCCGCCGGCTCGACGAGGCCCATGTCCAGCTGCGATGACATCACGGCCAACAGCACGTCGCTCACGCCCTTGTAAGGCACGTTGGTCATCTTCACGCCGGCGCGCTCGGAAAAAAGTTCACCCAGCAGCAGGTAAGCGGCCGAGCCGGTGCCGACGTTCATCTTGCCGGGCGCTTTTTTTGCGGCGTCAATGAACTCGCCAATGGTCTTGTACGGCGACGTGGTCGGCACCACCAAAATGACGGGCGATTTCATGACGGCCGAGATCGGGGCAAAGTCCACCAGCGGGTCGTAGGGCACAGACTTGAACAGCGCCATGTTGGTCGCCAGCGTGGAGTTGCTGCCGAACAGGATGGTGTAGCCGTCTGCGGGCGCCGTCTTCACCGCCAGGGCCGCCGGAAAGCCATTGCCGCCGCCACGGTTATCCACCACCACGGGTTGGCCGGTGTATTCGGTGAGCTTCTTGGCGAAGTGGCGCGCCGACAGGTCGGTGCCCGTGCCGGCCGGAAACGGCACGATGAAGCGGATCACCCGGTTCGGGTAATCGGCTGCCGACGCAGCCGGCGTCTGGGCCAGCACCGTGAGCGGGCCGGCGGCGATGGCACAGGCGGCCATGGCCAGGGCCAAGCGGCGCTTGACAGGCAATTTGAAGGTCGCCGCGGATGTCTCGGATGTTGCTGTCGTGTTCATGATGGACCTCTTTATTGGATCTGGATGGCTACCGGCCGGTAAAAGCCGCAGGACGTTTTTCAAGGAAGTGCTGCACGCCCTCGCGGAAATCTTCTGACACGATGGCGGCCGTGACTTCCACCGCCGCAACCTGGCAGGCATGCGCCAGCGACTGCGCCGCAGACTCATGCAGCTGGCGCTTGATGATGCGCGCCGAACGTGGTGAAACGGTAGTGGCAATAACCCTCGCTCGGTCCGCCGCCTCGGCCGCGAAGCTGTCAGCCTCGAACACGGCGCTGACCAGGCCGATGCGCTCGGCCTCTTCGGCCTGCAAGGTGCTGCCCGTCAGCACGATGGCGCGCACGGTGTCGTCGGCCGACAGCTGGAGCATGACGCGGCGCAGCTCGATCTCCATCGCCGGGGTCCAGGCGTTCAACTGGTCGGGGCGGTTGAGCGTGACCGTCGCCACGGCGCCGTCGCGGCTGAGCAGGATGGGGTTCATGGCAGCGTCCATCAGCGCGCCCCGATGCCGCGCGCGATGATGCCGCGCAATATTTCGGTGGTGCCGCCACGCAGCGTGCACGAGGGCGAGCGAAGCATGACTTCGGCCAGCGCGGCGGCGTAGGGGCTGGCCGATGTCGTGTCGGG
>JANOMD010000073.1:0-4119 GCA_031420135.1 Rhodoferax sp.
GTGGCGGCGACGAAGGCTGCGACGAGGCTGATTTCGATGGCACGCGAGCCGAGCGGTGCCGCCGTGAGGAGACCGACGGCCAGCAAGGTGGAGAGGCTTAGCAGTGCAGCGATGAACCAGTCACCGAGCGCAGGCACAGCACTTGATGCCGACGCCACCTTTGTTGCTTCCACGCTTTTCATTCAGACGTTTTTGCTTGCCCGGTCACCGCGCCCAAGTGAGCGCGGATCGGAGTTGGCACGAACCAATTGCAGACCATGCGCCCGGAATTTCGGGGCTGACAAGGCCCTCTAGAGACCAGGCGCAGAGGGTCAACAACTTTAGCTTGCGCTTCTAAAAGCGCCGCAGCGTCGCCGGTTGCGAACTGCGACAGCGCCTGGCCAATTTGCCAGTCGGTTGTGTGGAGCAACGCAATCAAAATCTGCCTCCCCTTGGTCTGCGACCGCCAGATACGTCGGCTGGCTGGTGCACAAGTTGCTGAGTTTTTATAGTTGAAGTCTAACTGCAGAGTTTGAATGGAACAGGTGGGATTACGCTTGTTTTATGGGCTCGGGGCGCCCGCTCTGCTACTGCACGGAAAAGCCAACAGCAGTCATTGCGGATACCCGCTTCTGGCCGAACCCGGTTGTTCAAGCTGCAAAGGCCAATGTAGGGCTTCCGTTGCATATCTGCCATCGACGTAACCCGTAACGCCCCGTGAATCCGTTCGCACGAAATTGACACCAAGGTCGGCAACCTTATATACCATTTCACTCGCTAGCCCAGACAATGCGTGCGCAAGAAGCTATGTTTTTAATAGCAAACCTAGCGCTTGCGCCGTACGCCGCCAAAGCCCGCGTGAGGCAGGACATGCACCGCCCAGCCCAACTTCGATTTTCTGGCGATGATGATTCCACGCCATGAGGGGGCGGTGGACATGGCGCGGCTGGCGCTGATTCATGGCCGTGACCCGATGGTGCGGGAAATTGTCGAAGTGATCATTGCGAGCCAGACTGTAGAGATCGCTGCCATGCGGGGGCGGATGTCGGGATCGGGCTCCATCCTCCAGACGCAAGCATCCAACCATCCGAATTAGCGGCGCAGCTTGATCCCGCGTTTGGCGTTGTTGATGATTGAGGAAATCTTTCCGGCTTGGCGCACTATGTCGGCGTCAGCCAGTAGGCGCTTCACGTCCGCGTTGTCAAAGCTGACAATCTGTTCGGCCTCGAAGTTAGCGAATGCGCGGCGAAAGTTTTCACGCTTGTTGAGGATGGTGAGCCAGCTCAAACCCGCCTGAAAACCTTCGAGGCAGATTTTTTCAAACAACCTGCGCTCGTCGGCGACGGGAAGCCCCATTCGGTATCGTGGTAATGGCGGTAGTCGGGAGTGGCTTCACACCACCAGCAGCGGTGGGTTTGGGTTGCGTCGGTGAAGAGACCTGCGGGGGTGGATCTGGCCTTGGCGAAAGAGGTCGCCTGGCCTGAAGTGGGAAAAGGTTTCAAACCGGCTTAGCCGATCTGCTTTGCTGAAGTTTCCATTGCGTTGAAATATGCAGCCATGTCCGAGGCGTTTTCGAGCGCATAAATCTTTGCTACTGTCGAAAGTAAATCAACCGAGCGTGCAGCATTCGGCGCGTTGGCGCCGGCGACCACCACGTGGCGCCCAGAGGACACACCAAAACGATCAATGGCGGTTTTCATGACAAGGCATTTAGCCTGGGCCTCAAAAATACGGTGGCGAACACCTTCTTCAGCCACATCAAAGTCAAGTGTTTCAGTGAAGCTCATAACACCGTTCTTGATCGCAAACTCAACCACTAGACCATGCTGAAGCGAGACCGGAAAATTTGGAATTACCTTGTGGGCGTTGATGTCATCATGACTCTTTCCTAGGATACCCATTTGGTCGAATTGACGTCGCAGTCTCGTTCGAATCCTTGGTTTTATTCGGCGTACGCCGGCCACTTTTACTACCTGGGCCTCGCTCGGCAAAACAGATTCGGCCATGATGGCAGACACTTGTTGTCGAAAGTCTTCGTCGGTTTCGTAGCCGAAAACACCTTCAAACTCATGCAGGCGAACGGAGCTTCGGTTGTGGGAGAGAAGGTGACGTGCCGCAGCCAAATCTGAGCATTTACTAAAAAGACGCTCCAATGAAACAGCAATGCTAGTTAGCACGTTCAATTTGAACTTGTTATCAAGTGACTGAAATTTCTTAGTGTCAGGCAACGTATAAATTGTCCAGTTCCCATTGCTTGTTACGGCTGCTCCAACACAAAGCACATCCAACCGATCTAACGATGGTTGCATGGTAATTAGGCTATACGTTGCTTTTTTCATGGCAAAGTTAATTTTGATTGAGTAACCCTAGCAGGTCTGCCTGATTTCATCCACCACTGAATCAAGTCCGCGCTGTCTGCGTCGTTGATCCACGCCGGAGGTAAAGCAGCAAGCGTTTTTTCCATCCAGTCGGTAGGTAACGCTTCAATCCTGTCCAAAATTGCGTCTGGTTTGTTGTAACCGAACTGTGACTGCCAATGAGGCTTTTGTACCAAGGTGTGGCACGGGTTGAGTGGCAGGTTTGGTAACGGCCAGCCGTGGTGCTTCCAAGAACGACTGAAGTCCATGGGACGTAATATGACGTCTCCCTGAATCTCGATATACAAATAGTTCCCTAAATGACGATCGTCGTTGTGAACAAACCAATCTAGTCCAAAAATTTGACTGAATAGGTCAGGGTTGCTAACTCTGGATAGCGCGACGGTGAAGTCTAGGCCGCCAGCAATCCATTGTGATCCAAAGAGGTAAATTCCTGGATCTGTGACCATTTCAATAACCGAGAAGGGCGGAACGGGCAAACCAACATCCCGAGCCAAACTTGAGCAAATCCACTCGGTGGATGGTAGATGCAAATACTTTGACTGCCCCTTGCAAAGGTAGCGCTCAGTCGTAGAGTCGCAGATTGCAATGAAGTCAGCATCTGCACCAGTTGGCTTGGGTTTTGTTCGGTTGCATTGGGTAGGGAAAAAACTGGTTTGACTCATGTTTGCGCGCTGTTTTTTGTTCTATGAAAGTCACGTTAAGCATCTCAGATCGACCGAAATAGAACCTTACCATGCGAGTCTTGGCGACAAGCACGTCTAGGACGTTTTATCGAACTAAGTTTTGAATTTTTCGATAAACGGTCGTTGGTAACCTGTAGCGGACGCTGTGTGTCCGCCAGCGAAGTAACTATAGATAGGTCGTGAGGCCGTTTTCAAGTTTGCGAATCTGGAGTTAGTCGTCGAATAGGCCATGCCACTGCCAGCCAAAAAAATACCTGCGCAAGCAGCTACGTTTTCAATAGCAAATATCGCTAGCGACAGGGCGTATCCTCAGCAACCCCTCAAACCTACACCGTGTAGTTCAGCGTCATCCGCCCACCATCCACCACCACAATTTCCCCGGTGATGTAGCTGGCGGCATCGCTAGCCAAAAACGCCACGGTGTCGGCAATCTCTGACGGCTGCCCCAGCCGTTTCATCGGGGTGCGGCTCATGATTTTGGCTTTTGCTTCTTCGCTGGTCAACACGGCTTTGGCAGCGAGTTCGGTGGCGATGGTGCCGGGGGCTACGGCGTTGACGCGAATGCCCTTGTCCGCCAGCGCCAGCGCCATCACGCGGGTGAGCTGGTTGATACCGCCTTTGCTGACGTTGTAGCTGGCAATGGTGGGGATGGTGAGTACGGCGTTGACAGAGCTCATGTTGATGATGCTGCCGCGCGAGGCGGAACCGCTGATGCCTGTGCGTGCGTCGGCTTTCGCCATGACGCGTGCGACCGCCTGACCGACGAGGAATGAGCCTTTCAGGTTGATGCGCAGCACGGCGTCAAAGTCGGCTTCCGTCACCTCCAGAAAATCAGCCGCCTTGAAGATGCCGGCGTTGTTCACCAGCACGTCGATGCGGCCGTGTGCCGCCACGGTCTGCGCCACCAGCGCATCGACCTGGGCCTTGTCGCCGACGTCGCAATGGACGAACAAGCCACCGAGTTCTGACGCCAGCGCTGACCCCCGCACGTCGTCAATATCGGCGATGACGACTTCTGCGTTTTCGCGTGCGAAGCGGCGAATGCAGGCTTCGCCGATGCCTTGCGCGCCACCGGT
>JANOMD010000074.1:0-23810 GCA_031420135.1 Rhodoferax sp.
GCGCCGGTCCAGACCAACACCGCAAGCAGTCTCGCCAGCCACGCAGGTTCAATGGCGAGTCTCGTGAGCGCCGTCCTGGCGCTCATCGTGCGCGGATAGAGGACCTGATCGGAGAAGGGAAAGAGGTAGGCAGGGTGCGCACCGGCTGGCGGTCGAAAGGCGACGCGCCGCGGTTTGGTGAATGCGTTCACCCGGCGATCCTCTCCGTCAATTCGCAGCTCAAACGACATCGAGAGCTCCTGGAGGAAGTAGTCGAACGAGGCGGGGCCGGTGACATCGCCTGCAGAAAGCAGCAGTGCGGTTTCGATCTCATCCGCGCCACCGAGCTCATCGGCGAGCGCCCGGACCATCACGTTCGAAATGCCCGGAACGATGCCGGTACCCAGCACCACTTGCGCACCGGAAGCCCGAGCGGCAGCGTCGACTTTTTCGTACGCGGCGCCACGCCCGAGCTCGGTCAGGTGCGGCGCAATGTCGGTGTACCGGAGCCCGCGCTCGACCGCCGCCCACAGGAGCAGGCGGCCCGGTTGATCGATGCAACTGATGACGACGCCGACGCCTTCCAGCGCCGCAGCGATCGAGGACGGCAGGGCGATATCGATTCTGCGCCCGCGAGCGCCATCCCCGATTGTGGCCGCGACCTCGTCTGCCCGCGCCAGGCTGCGTCCCGCGACTACGACGCGGCCCGGGTAGTCGGGCGCAAGCTGTGCTGCAATGCGTCGTCCGACGACCCCGTAGCCACCGACGATGAGAATCTCTCCAGGACTCATGAGGGCCGCTTCGGCAAGTTGATCGCGAACAGGGTCGCGCCGATGACGAGGACTGCGCCGATGGCGGCGCTGATCCCGGGCGCCTCGCTCCACACCAGCCAGCCTACGGCCATCGCTGTCAGCGGCATCATTAGGCCGATCATGCACGCCTCCTCGGCGGGGACGCCCTTCAGGCCGCAGAGTTGGAGCAGGTTTCCCAGGCCCGCCACGATTGTCCCCCCGAGCAGCACGAGCGCGGCACCTGGAAGGCTCGGCCTTGTGCCGCCGAACAGCACCGCGAGGGCGAACATCGGCGGGGCGCCGAGAAGAGACGCGAAGACCAGACGCTCCTCGGGCGTGAAGCGCGTTTCGATCTTCTTGTTTACGAGGATGCTCGCGCTCACCAGCACTGCTCCAGCGAGGGCGATGAGTGACCCGAGCGCTGGAGATCCTGAAAAGGATAGGAAATTCAACCGCATGAGGGCAAGTATGGCACGGGTTTTGGGTTCCCAAGCATCGTTGACTTGTGCGGTTTGAGCCGTCGCAGCGGCTGAATGACGAGATCTCAGGCGAAAAGTCGGCTTTGGATCTGCCGCGCACGCAGCCTACCCCGCAGCGACCCCGCAGCGCAGCTCAATCGCCGCTTCTCTCAGTCACCCATTGACGCGCTGACCGACATCAAAGTCCGGTGCCGGTTGCGCCGCCTCATCGAACAACAGCTTGGTCACGCCTTCATCGCGGCCATTGGCGATGGCGCGGCCTGATGCCATCCAGGGGAACAGGCCTTTTTTGACCTTGATGCCTTGCGCCTTGGCCTGGTCTTCCCGATGGCGAAGATGTGCGGCACGTTGGTGCGCATCTGGATGTCGACGTTGATGAAGCCACGGTCGGTGACGGCAACACCGACTTTCTCCGCCGCGATTTTCTTGCCGTTGGGGGCGCGGCGCAACTCGCGCTGGTCAGACCGCCTTGATGCTGTAGCCGACGCGCGGAAAATGCAGCATCACGTCGCCCAGGCTTTCATCGTGGCGCAACAGCGCGATATCGTCGCGATCCACATGCATCAGGCACCCAACAACTGGGTCCGTCACGTAATCGTCGGGGCGGATCGCCACCTCGCTTGCGGGCGCCGGCAGCGTGTCATCCATGATCGATTCGGCAATCGGTGCGGGCATGGCTGCCGCAGCGATCGCCAGCGCCGCATCCGCGCCGATACCCTGCTGCGTGCCATGACCAAGCGCCGCCACCCGCGCCATCCAGGCGCACGTGGCTGGATAGCCGGCGAGTTCGTGTGCGCAGTCAATCGGCATTGCGCTCAGAAACCACAGACCGTGATACACCGCGAGATCGGCCTGGCCGGGCGCGTCGCCGAGTAGCCATCGCCCACCATGCGCCAGCATCTGCTCGACCACCGCAATGCCCGCCCGCACCAGGCCGCGATTGCGCTGCGCCACCACCTTAAGCCGCGCCATCGAAGGCGTCGGCTTGCCGCGCAGCGACGCGCGATCCACATGCAATTGCGCATCGACCGTCTCCGCATTGACGCCCGAAACATAGCGTGCGATCGGCCAGAACAGGTCGCGCTCGGCCCAGGACTCGATCGCGGTCACCATGCCGCGCGTCGCGGCGGTCGCCAGCGGCGGCGCGGGATAGCGGCGGTCCAGCTCGCGGCAGATGGTGCGCGTGTCGCAGTACACATCGGCGCCGATCTGCAGCACCGGAATATGGCGGTAGCCGCCGGTCAGCGCAACCAGGTCCGGCTTGGGCATGACTGAGGGTGCAAGCACCGATTGCCAGTGCAGCCCCTTCAATCCGAAAGCCAGCCGAATCTTTTCGGCAAACGGCGAGAAGTCGTAGTGATGCAGGATCGGCGTTGACGCTTGCGGCGCAGCTTGGTTCATCGCGGCCTCAATCCAGCCAGCGCTCGACCTGCTGGCGCTGCACCTTGCCGGAAGTGCTGCGCGGAAAGTCGTCCTGGGACGCAACGATGCGAATTTCCCTGGGCAGCTTGTATGAAGCGAGGCCGGCGCGGCATACCTGCAGCAGATCGTCGATCGTGACCGCGCCATCATGCACGGCGACAAAGGCCACCGGCACCTCGCCCCAGGCCGCATCGCGGCGCCGTACCACCACCGCTTCGGCAACGCGGGCGTCGGCCATCAGAACGCGTTCAATCTCGATCGGGTAGATGTTCTCGCCGCCCGACTTGATCAGGTACTTGGAGCGATCGACGAAATTGAGCCGGCCGTC
Organism: Rhodoferax sp.; assembly: GCA_031420135.1. GTDB lineage: Bacteria > Pseudomonadota > Gammaproteobacteria > Burkholderiales > Burkholderiaceae_C > JANYCG01. The sequence goes on from JANOMD010000074.1 coordinate 3,000, forward strand.
CTCTTCCTCGACGAACATGTCGCCCATGTGAAACCAGCCGCCGCGGAACTCGTGCGCATTGACCGCTTCCATGTTCCAGTAGCCGCTGAACAGCGTCGGCCCGCGCAGCGCCATCTCGCCGGGTTCGCTTGGGCGCACATCGACATCGTCCGGGCCGACTAAGCGCCAGCGATACAGGGAGTTGTGGGTCTTGGCCAGGCGCACCGGTTCGTGGCCGATGGCGAAAAAGCCGCCGCAGGCGGGCAGCATGCCGGTTTCGGTCGAGCCGAAGCTGTTGAGGTAGGGCGCGCGCAGCAGCCGTGACGCTTCGCCCACCAACTGCGCGGGCACCAGATCGGGCAGCGCACCGATCATCTTGATGCCCAGGGGCACGACAGCGGCCGCGCGCAGGGCATCGACTAAACGCTCGATCATGCCCGGAATCAGCACCAGCCACCACTGGCGCTCGGTGGCGATCAGGTGCGTGAGGCGCGCGATATCGGGGCCATCGACCACCAGCACCTTGCCGCCAACACCCAGCACATGCAGGGCATGATCCAGCGCGACCATGTGGAACAGTGGCGCCCAGGCGACGAAGCCGTCGTTCTCTTCCAGCGCGAAGTCGATGCGGCTCACGGCCATGCGCGCCAGTTGGGCACGATGACTGATAAGCGCCCCCTTGGGCATGCCGGTGGTACCACTGGTGTAGAGAATCACCAACCCGTCCTCCGGCAGGGCCACCACCGGCGGCTCGGCAGGTGTGGCCGCCGCCAGCCGTGCCTCGTAGTCGGTGCCCAGCATGATGCTTGCCGCAATCGCGTCGCCAAGCGCCGCACTGGCTTCGGCGAAGCGCGGCGAGACCAGCGTGACCAGGGGTTCGACCAGATTCACGCAATGCGCCAGTTCGTCGCGCGTCAGGCGCCAGTTGAGCGCGCACAGGATCGCCCCCAGCCTGGCGGCGGCGAACACCGCCTCGATGTATTCGCCGCAGTTCTCCGAGAGGATCGCCACCCGTGCCCCGCGCACTACCCCCAGGGCCGTCAGGCAGTTGGCCAGGCGGTTGACGCGCCCGTCCAGTTCGGCGTAGGTGCGCTGATTCACGCCGTCGTCCACGGCAATACGCAGCGGCACGCGCCGTGCCTGCGTGGACAGCAATTCGCCCACCGTAGCACTGCCGGCGCGGCGAATCAGTTGCGCGGTGGCCGATTCCAGAATGACACCTTTGCGATCAATGTAAGCGTGGCCGGAATCTATTTGGTGAGCGGAAAAAACGCGGCCGGCGTCATCAGGCGGTTTTCCTGGCTCTCCAGGGCGCCCAGTTTGGAACTTTCCTCGGCGTAGGCCAGCCATTCCGCATCGGTCCACAGCGCGGCACGCTTGCGCTCGCGGTCGCCGGCGTTTTCATAGGCCCAGATATGCAGGTATTGATTGACGTTGCCGGTCTCGGTGACCAGGAACGCCAGCGGCTGACCCAGAAAGCGGGTTTGCGGACCAAGGCCCAACTTTTCATACAGCGCCAGGTGCTTCTTGAGGGTGCCGGGGCGGCAGTTGTAGGTGCGAACGTCGAGCAGCATGGGATTCTCCTTTTCGTGGTGTGAAACGGATAACGAATAGGAAATTCAACCGCATGAGGCGAAGTATGACATGGGTTGGGCGCATCAAAACGCCCCCGCTCCCTGGAGTTTGAGTCGCCGAAGCCCGTGATTGGCGATACCCTTGCTCGCCAGGCGATGTTCGGTCTGCCGCACACGCAGCCCGGCCCGCAGCGAGTCAGAATCGCCGCTTTGACCTGTCACCTATTGACGCTCTGATCGACATCAAAGTCCGGTGCCGGTTGCGCCGCCCCATCCCAGTCAGTTGCCCAGTCCGGCTCGCCTTCGACACCCTCGCCCATCTGCGCATGACCACAGCCATCCCACAACGGTGGCCCGCGTGCCGGGGATATGTGCGGTGGCTCCGAGTCCACGCCGATGTGCTCCAGAATTCTCTTGATCTGCGCGCCCTCGGTGATGAAGGCGATCAGCCAGACCTGCCCGCCGCATATCGGGCACATCAGTGGGAACACCTCGTAGATACGGGCGATCAAAACCGCCCACAGGCAATGGGTCGGTGAGCGCTTGGGTGGCACGAGTTCGGGCTGGGCTGGCTGTGCCACCCCGGTAGCGGATCTACTTCCGCACCGGCGGCAAGTCCGTGCAACTCCCATGCGCCACCTCCGCCGCCATGCCAATGCTCTCACCCAGCGTCGGGTGCGGGTGAATCGTCTTGCCGATGTCGACCGCATCGGCACCCATCTCGATGGCCAAAGCAATCTCGCCAATCATGTCGCCGGCATGGGTACCGACCATGCCACCGCCCAGGATTTTTCCGTGGCCGTGCGCTTCATCGCTGTCATCAAACAATAGTTTGGTCACGCCTTCGTCGCGGCCATTGGCAATAGCGCGGCCGGAGGCTGTCCAGGGGAACAGGCCTTTTTTGACCTTGATGCCTTGGGCTTTGGCATGGTCTTCCGTTAGGCCGACCCACGCCACTTCGGGGTCGGTGTAGGCCACGCTGGGGATGACGCGGGCATTGAAGGCGGCGCTGGCCAGCTCTTTGTTGCCTTGCAGTTCACCGGCAATCACTTCGGCTGCTACGTGGGCTTCATGCACCGCCTTGTGCGCCAGCATCGGCTGGCCGACGATGTCGCCGATGGCGAAGATGTGCGGCACGTTGGTGCGCATCTGGATGTCGACGTTGATGAAGCCACGGTCGGTGACGGCCACACCGGCTTTCTCGGCGGCGATCTTCTTGCCATTGGGCGTGCGGCCTACCGCTTGCAGCACCAGGTCGTAGGTTTGAGGGGTGGGGGCCGTGCCGCCTGGCTCTGCACTTTCAAACGTCACCTCGATGCCAGCGGGCGTGGCTTTGGCGCCGATGGTTTTTGTCTTGAGCATGATGTTGTCAAAACGCTTGGCATTCATCTTCTGCCAGATCTTGACCAGGTCGCGGTCGGCGCCCTGCATCAGGCCGTCCAGCATTTCAACCACGTCCAGCCTTGCACCGAGCGTGCTGTAAACCGTTCCCATCTCCAGGCCGATGATGCCGCCGCCCAGAATCAGCATGCGCTTGGGAACTTCCTTCAGGCCCAGTGCGCCAGTGGAATCGACCACGCGTGGGTCATCGGGCATGAAGGGCAGGCGCACGGCTTGGCTGCCTCCGGCGATGATGCAGTTTTTGAAGGCGATGGTTTTTTTTGTGCCCGTTTTTTCCTGACCTTGCGCACCCGTCGTTTCTTCGACTTCCATGTGATTCGCACCAACGAACTGGCCAACACCGCGCACAGTGGTGACTTTGCGCATTTTGGCCATGGCGGCCAGACCGCCGGTGAGCTTGCCGATGACTTTTTCCTTATGACTGCGCAACGTGTCGATGTTGACTTTGGGGGGACCAAACTCAATGCCGAGCGCGCCGAGATGGCTCACTTCATCCATCACTGCGGCTACATGCAGCAGTGCTTTGCTGGGGATGCAGCCCACGTTCAGGCACACGCCGCCCAGTGTGGCGTAGCGCTCCACCAGGATAACTTTTAAGCCCAAATCCGCCGCCCGAAACGCAGCGGAGTACCCACCGGGGCCAGCACCGAGCACCAGCAGATCGCAATCCAGATCGACTTTTCCTGCGAAGCTGGAAGCAAGAGGCGCGGCTTCGTTTGCGGTGTTGGTTGCCACAGGGATCCCAGGGGCTGTAACCACTGGCGCAGCGGGTGCGACGGGTGCAGCGCCAGATACTGCGTCAGATGTCGCGCCGGTTGTCTCCAGCGTCAACACCACCGAGCCCTGCTTGACCTTGTCGCCCACCTTGACGGTCATCGCTTTGACCACACCTGGCGCAGACGACGGAATCTCCATCGAGGCTTTGTCGCTCTCAACGGTGATCAGGCTTTGATCCACCGCGACGGTGTCGCCCACTTTCACCATCAGCTCGATGACGGTGACCTCATCGAAATCACCAATATCGGGAATCTTAATTTCAAGTGCAGCCATGATCGTCTCTCTCCAGATTCAGGATTTATTCTTCAGTTTGAGGGTGAATATCTCAACTGGGCCGCCCGAGTTTTTGTCAAACTCGCAGCCCGCCTTCATGCCGATGGCAGCGATCTCGCGAGCGGTTTTGGTTTTGTCCCAAACCGCGTGCATGGCACCCAACGCAAAACTGCGGCCGGATCCAATACCCCAGAACTCGTTGAATTCAAACACTTCGCGGTAGCTGTACAAGCCATAAACGCCGGTGGCGTTGGCCACGACGACGCTGAACTGGCTGGATTCATAAGGGTCGTTGTCGTCTTCCTTGGTTTGCAGGAAAAACGTGTCTTTCAACATGGGATGCAACTTGGTGAACGTGTCGAACACTTCATCCTTGCTTCCCAACAACAGATCCTTCTTCTGCAGTGCCAGCATCGTTTTTCTCAGCACAGGAAAGTGGGCCACCGTGCCCGCAATACCCACGTAGCTTGGTCCAGCGGGAGTGTCGATTTTGAAGAGTTTGCTGTTGGCCTCGAAACGGCTGGACAGTCGCGTATCGCCAAACGTGACCAGCGTGTCGGCAGCGATTGCAACCTGGCCCGCTTTCTTGACCACGACGACAGTGGTCATAGCAGGACGCGACGGAAGTCAGTCAGCACCTGTCCAAAATACGCGTTGAAGCGCGCGGCAGCGGCACCATCAATGACACGGTGATCCCAACTCAATGACAGGGGCAACATCAGGCGCGGCACGAACGCATTGCCGTCCCACTTGGGTTCAATCTGGCTCTTGCAAACACCCATGATGGCAACTTCCGGAGCGTTGATGATCGGTGTGAAATAACGCCCGCCGATGCCTCCCAGACTTGATATGGTGAAACAGGCACCGCTCATTTCGGCGGGACTCAGCTTGCCGTCACGCGCCTTTTTGGCAAGTTCACCCATCTCGGTGGATATTTGCATCACGCCTTTTTTGTCGCAGTCCCGTATCACCGGCACCATCAAACCGTTGGGCGTATCTGCAGCAAAGGCAATGTGGTAGTACTGCTTCAAAACCAGCTGGTCGCCATCGATGGCGCTGTTGAACTCAGGGAACTTTTTCAAGGCCGCAACGCTGGCCTTGATCATGAAGGCGAGCATCGTCAGCTTGACGCTTGCCTTCTCGTTTTCCTTGTTTATCGCAACCCGAAACGCTTCCAGGTCGGTGATATCAGCGTCGTCATGGTTAGTGACGTGCGGAATAAGTACCCAGTTTCGATGCAGATTTGCGCCGCTGATTTTTTTGATGCGCGACATGTCTTTGCGCTCGACCGCGCCAAACTTGGCGAAGTCCACCTTGGGCCAGGCCAGCAATCCCAAGCCACCGGCATCGCTTCCAGAAGTGCCTGCTTTGGTTTTGGATTGGGCTGAAATGGCCAGTGTTTGGACGGCACCCGCCATGACGGACTTGGTGAAGCTCTGCACATCCGCCTCAGTGATACGGCCTTTTTGACCGCTTCCTTTGACTTCCTCGAGAGGAACTCCCAGTTCACGCGCAAATTTGCGCACGGACGGAGATGCGTGAGGAAGACCCAATGCCAAAGTGGTGGGCTGGTGCGGTGGCAACACCGCTGGCACCAGCGCCGTCGCGACCCCTGCTGCCGACTGCACTGCAGCCGCCGCCGGGGGAGTTGAAACTGGGGCATTGACCACTGCTACAGGCACCTGGACTGGCGCGCTGGAACCTGCCACGCCCTCAAGCACCGCAATCACGTCACCGATATTGACCTTGTCGGCCAGCTTGACCCTCAACTCCTTCACGATTCCACCCGCACTTGACGGGATTTCCATGGCGGCCTTGTCTGATTCCACCGTCATCAAGGATTGCTCCGCCTTGACCGTATCGCCAACTTTGACCAGCATCTCAATCACGGAAACGTCCTTGAAGTCGCCGATATCGGGCACGCGAACTTCAACTGATCCTGAACCTGTCGGTCCCACCGTGTTAACGACAGCCACTGTGGGAGCAACCGAAGCTGGGGTCGGCTTGGATTCGGTAACAGTTGCCTGGACGGCCTGGGTGACAGCGGCTGCAGGCGTAGTACCCGCTGCTTCGAGCGTCACGACCAGCGAGCCCTGCTTGACTTTGTCGCCAACCTTGACGAGGACCGCCTTGACCACGCCACCGTGGCTTGACGGAATCTCCATCGACGCTTTGTCAGACTCCACTGTGATCAACGACTGGTCCGCCGCCACTGTATCGCCAGGTTTGACCATCAGCTCAATCACAGTTACTTCGTCAAAATCCCCGATATCGGGAACCTGTATTTCGAGCGTTGCCATGGTTTTTCTCCTCAATGAACTTTTGTTCTTATGGAACTGTTTTTTGCAAATCAGGCGTACAGTGGATTGACCTTGTCGACCTTTATGCCGTATTTTTTGATTGCCTCCAGTACTTTTGCAACCGGCACCGTACCTTCTTCACTCAGTGCCTTCAGAGCTGCAACCACGATGAAGTGGCGATTGACCTCAAAGTGCTCGCGCAATTTCGTGCGGAAGTCGCTGCGGCCAAATCCGTCTGTGCCCAACACCTTGTAAGTTCTGCCTTTGGGGACAAACGGGCGAATTTGCTCGGCGTAGGCCTTCATGTAGTCGGTCGAGGCCACTACCGGGCCGCTGTGTTTTTCAAGCTGTTGGGCGACAAAGGAAACACGTGGCTTGTCAGCCGGGTGAAGCAGGTTGAAGCGCTCGCAATCCTGGCCTTCACGCGTCAACTCGTTGAAGCTCGGGCAGCTCCAGACGTTGGCGGCGACGCCCCAGTCTTTTTCCAGCAGTTCCTGCGCAGCCATGGATTCACGCAAGATCGTGCCAGAGCCGAGCAACTGCACTCGTGGCGTGACGGCATCGGAGGTGCCCTTCGGTAGCACGGAGCCCTCCTTGCACAAATACATGCCCTTGATGATCTGCTCTTCCGTACCCGCCAAAAGCCCTGGCATGGCGTAGTTTTCGTTGAGCAAGGTAAGGTAAAAGTAAACGTTTTCCTGTTTCTCCACCATGCGTTTCAAGCCATGGTGCAGGATCACGCCCACTTCATGGGCGAAAGTTGGGTCGTATGAAATGCAGTTGGGAATCGTGCCAGCCATGATGTGGCTGTGACCGTCTTCGTGCTGAAGTCCTTCACCGTTCAAGGTGGTACGACCCGAAGTGCCGCCCAGCAGAAAGCCGCGCGCCTGCATGTCACCCGCCGCCCAGGCCAGATCACCGACGCGCTGGAATCCAAACATTGAGTAGTACACGTAAAACGGAATCATGATCCGGTTGTTGGTGCTGTAGCTGGTTGCCGCCGCAATCCAGCTGCTCATGCCGCCCGCTTCATTGATGCCCTCCTGCAGAATCTGCCCTTTTTTGTCTTCCTTGTAGTACATCACCTGATCCTTGTCGACCGGGGTGTATTGCTGCCCATCGGGGTTGTAAATGCCAATTTGGCGAAATAGACCTTCCATGCCGAAGGTGCGCGCCTCATCAACCAGGATGGGCACGACGCGCGGGCCGATCGCTTGATCACGCAGCAGCGTCGTCAAAAACCGCACATAGGCTTGGGTGGTTGAAACTTCGCGCCCTTCAGCCGTCGGTTCAATCACGCTTTTAAAGGTCTCAAGTGAAGGCACGGTGAATTGCTCGTCCGCCTTGACTCGCCGATGCGGAAGATAACCGCCTAATGCCTTGCGGCGTTCGTGCAGATACTTCATTTCAACGGTATCGTCGGCTGGCTTGTAGAACGGAATATCGGCGATCTGGCTGTCCGGCACAGGAATGTTGAAGCGGTCCCGAAATGCCTTGATATCTTCGTCAGTCAGCTTTTTGGTCTGGTGCACATTGTTCTTCCCCTCACCACTCTTGCCCATGCCAAAACCTTTCACGGTTTTGATCAGCAGCACGGTGGGTTGGCCTTTGTGGTTGACGGCCTGATGGTAGGCCGCGTAGACCTTTTGCGAGTCGTGGCCGCCCCGGCGCAACTCAAAAATGTCGTGATCGCTCATCTTGGCGACCATTTCGAGTGTTCGCGGATCCTGACCGAAGAAATGCTTGCGAACATAGGCCCCGTCGTTGGCCTTCATTGCCTGGTAGTCGCCGTCCACGGTATCCATCATCACTTTTTTGAGTGCACCGTCCTTGTCGCGCGCTAGCAAGGGGTCCCAATTGCTACCCCAAATCAGCTTGATGACATTCCAGCCCGCGCCGCGGAACTCGCCTTCAAGCTCCTGAATGATCTTGCCATTGCCACGCACCGGGCCGTCGAGGCGCTGCAGGTTGCAATTGATGACAAAAATCAGGTTGTCGAGCTTCTCGCGGGCAGCGAGACCAATCGCGCCCAGGCTCTCAACTTCGTCCATCTCGCCGTCACCACAAAACACCCACACCTTGCGATTTTCGGTATTGGCGATCCCGCGTGCGTGCAGGTACTTTAAAAAACGGGCTTGGTAAATCGCCATAAGTGGCCCCAACCCCATTGAAACTGTGGGGAATTGCCAAAACTCGGGCATGAGTTTGGGGTGCGGGTAGCTCGACAGCCCCTTGCCGTCAACCTCCTGGCGGAAATTCAGCAACTGCTCTTCTGTCAAGCGCCCTTCCAGGTAAGCTCGTGCATAGACGCCAGGCGACACGTGGCCCTGGATGTAGAGGCAGTCACCGCCGTGCTCCTTGCCGGGCTCCGAACTTTCGGCATGCCAGAAGTGGTTGAAGCCTGCACCGAACAAGTTGGCCAGCGACGCAAAGGACCCGATATGTCCACCCAGATCGCCACCATCGACTGGGTGATGGCGGTTGGCCTTGACGACCATCGCCATCGCGTTCCAGCGCATGTAGGCCCTAAGCCTTTCTTCAATTTCAAGATTACCGGGGCAGCGCTCCTCCTGATCGGTCTCGATGGAATTGACGTAGCCAGTGTTCGCCGAAAACGGCATGTCGATGCTCTTTTGGCGTGCATGTTCCAGCAATTGCTCCAGCAAAAAGTGGGCGCGCGCTGGACCATCAGCTTCGATCACTGCTGAAAGTGCATCCATCCACTCCCGCGTTTCAACTGAATCTGGATCGTTGGCGGCGGCACCAAATTGGCTGTTGGGAACTGCTGACATGTCTTTCTCCTTGTGCGCGGGCGTAAAAAAGGCTGAATTTGATCTTGCCAGTTTATTCTCTCACAAAACATTTGTAATTTCAACTGGTGCTTCTTAAATTCATATTATGAAAATTAAAAATGCAATTTCCAGACTTTAAGTTTTCGACAATTAATCGGGGAAACCAGCTGCTCGCGCCCACTCAATGGGGCCCTAACTTACACTCCCCGCATGTCCGATACGACACCTGTGTCAATTGCTGCTGCGCTTGCACCTTCACACTTGAAGAAGCTTGCGCGCGGCTGGTGGCGCAGGCTGCCGCCTCATCGCCAGGACCGGTTTTCTGTTTTAGCGCCATTGGCCGCAGTTATCCTTTTCTCCATCGCGATTGTTGCGGCCTTTGGTTATTTGCGACTGGAAGAAATTGATCGTGAGCAGGAAGCCGTCAAGCGCGATGTGGAATACACACAGCAGCGGCTGCGGTTGCGTTTGCTGGAACGGCAGGAGCAGTTGATGCGTCTGGCGCGGGATGTTTCAAACCGCGAAATCGACGCAGAAAGTTTCCGTGACCGCGCCGAGTCACTGGTCAACCAGTACCCTGAGCTTGAATCGGTCAGCTGGATCGACGAGCGCAAACGCATCAAGTCGAACTACGGAACGGCCAGCCTGTCCAACAGCCAGCTTCGGCAGACTGGCAATCTGCTGCGCGCGGGGGAAACCGACACCAATTTCACTTTGGCAAAGGATCTGCGCCAGCCGATCTACTTTCAGCGCACTGCCACTAATGCACCAGCTTACCTTCAACTGCACATTCCGCTGACAGACCGCAACCGGTTTTCCGGCGTGGTGCTGGCCGAGTATTCGGTCGACGGCTTGTACCGCTACGGTGTGCCGTCTGAAGTGTCAGCACGCTACGCAGTGTCGCTGCTTGACAGCAACGGTGTCCACCTCGCAGGCACCAGTGTGCCAAAAGCGAATCCCGCTGCCACTTTGCTTCCCTGGGCCAGCCCGGCGAATGTTTATGAAGTGCCGGTATCGCCCGTCGGCAACGGGCTGATCATCAAGGGGCAGGCTTACCGGACTTCGCTGGGTGTCATCGGCAGCGGCCTGTTCTGGATGGTGATTGCGCTCAGCGGGATGACTTCGTGGATGCTGCTTGGGAATTGGCGTCACATGCGCAGGCGCATGCAGGCCCAGCAAGCCCTCATTTCAGAAACCAACTTTCGCCGAGCCATGGAAAACTCCATGCTCACAGGCATGCGCGCCATGGATTTGCAAGGGCGAATCACTTACGTCAATGCGGCGTTTTGCCAGATGACCGGTTGGAGTGAAGCCGAACTGGTCGGGCGCACTGCACCTTTTCCCTATTGGCCGGAAAGCGATCGAGAGACGCTGACCTCGCTGCTGGACGATGAACTGCACGGCAGAACCACGCCTGGCGGCATACAGGTGCGAGTGCAACGGCGGGAAGGATCATTGTTTGATGCCCGTTTGTATGTTTCGCCGTTGATTGATTCGCACGGCGAGCAAACCGGATGGATGACTTCGATGACAGACATCACCGAGCCCAACCGGATTCGCGAGCAGTTGTCTGCATCGTATGAGCGCTTCACCACGGTGCTGGAGGCGCTTGACGCTTCAATATCGGTTGGCCCGCTTGGCGGTGAAGAGCTGCTGTTTGCCAACAAGCTGTACCGCCTGTGGTTTGGCAGTAAATCGAGTGGCCACCTTCAGTTGGTGGCGCAGGCAGGGGTGTTGCCAAAACCCCTCACCGACGACTCATTCGATAATGTGGATTCGCTTGTCGGCCTACCCGCCAGTGCCTTGGAAGACACCGAAACGGAAAGCTCTGAAATCTACCTGAGCGAACTTGGGAAGTGGATTGAAGTGCGCACCCGGTACCTAAGCTGGGTTGATGGGCGCCTGGCTCAAATGGTGATTGCAACCGACATTACCGCCCGTCGGCTGGCCGAAGAACAATCGGCCGCGCAGGCTGAGCGCGCCCAGACGGCCAGCCGCCTGATCACTATGGGCGAAATGGCATCCAGCGTGGCACACGAACTCAACCAGCCGCTCACGGCCATCAACAATTACTGCGACGGCATGGTGTCGCGTATCAAGTCCAACCAGATCTCCCAGGCCGACTTGCTGGGCGCGCTGGAAAAGACGTCGCGCCAGGCGCACCGGGCTGCCCAGATCATCCAGCGCATCCGTTCATTTGTGAAGCGCAGCGAACCCAACCGTGCGCTTTCAGGGGTGGCCGGCATGGTTGGCGAAGCAGTGGAACTCGCCGATATTGAAGTGCGCAGGCGCAACGTTCGGTTGACGCACTACGTGGCGGCGCGCTTGCCGCAATTGCTGGTTGACCCGATCCTGATCGAACAGGTGCTGGTCAACCTGCTTAAAAACGGTGCAGAGTCGGTTGACTCAGCGCAGCGCCCGACTGCCCGGCGAAGCGTGGTGCTGCGGGTTGGCCTGAAACGGGTGGATGACAAGCCAGTGGTTGAATTTTCGGTCCAGGATTCCGGCATGGGATTGGCCCCCGAAGTGATGGAGCGGCTGTATGAAGCCTTCTTTTCGACCAAGGTTGATGGCATGGGAATTGGCCTCTCGCTTTGCCGGTCGATTGTCGAATCACACCAGGGCCGGATGAAAGCGGAGAACCTCTACAATGGCGCCGAGGTGACCGGGTGCAGCTTTTCATTCTGGTTGCCCGTCACAGAGCCGTTGCCTGCAACGTCATCGTCACAGCGAAAACACTTGAGGACCCCAGGGTAACTGCATGAGCTTGATTCCAAAAAAAGGCACGGTTTACGTGGTGGATGACGACGAAGCGGTTCGCGATTCCCTCCAGTGGCTTCTCGAAGGCAAGGATTACCGGGTTCGGTGCTTTGACTCCGCCGAGTCTTTTTTGAGCCGCTACGATTCGCGCGAAGTGGCCTGCCTGATCGTGGATATCCGCATGGCCGGCATGACCGGGCTCGAATTGCAGGCCCGCCTGATTGAGGCACGCTCGCCACTGCCCATCGTCTTCATCACCGGTCACGGTGACGTACCGATGGCGGTGGATACGATGAAAAAGGGGGCCATGGACTTCATCCAAAAGCCGTTCAAGGAAGAACAGCTGGTGGGCCTGGTCGAGCGCATGCTGGAGCACGCCAAGACAAGCTTTTCAGAGCATCAACTCTCAGCCAGCCGGGATGCCCTGCTGTCAAAGCTTACGCTGCGCGAATCGCAGGTACTGGAGAGGATTGTGGCCGGTCGCCTCAACAAGCAAATTGCGGACGACCTGGGCATCAGCATCAAGACGGTGGAGGCACACCGCGCCAACATCATGGAAAAACTCAATGCCAACACGGTGGCTGACCTGCTGAAAATTGCCTTGGGTCAATCCAGCCCCAAACCTTGACTCTCGCTGCCGTTGAAGAGTTCCGTCTTCCGCAGTCTGATGCCCGCTTCCTGCCTGGAGTGGGCTTTTTTATTTGAAAATTGAAAACAGCGTTGTACCGAAACCACTACCCCACATGACTGCAAACATCATTGACGGAACAGCCGTCTCCAAACAACTGCGCGCCGACGTGACAGCTCGCACCGCGGCGCTCAAAGCCAAAGGGGTGATGCCCGGCCTGGCTGTGATTCTGGTTGGCGACGATCCGGCAAGCCAGGTTTACGTTCGAAACAAGGTGCAAGCCTGCTCAGACACGGGAGTCCAGTCAATTTTGGAAAAGTACGGCGCTTCGATGACAGAAGCCGCCTTGCTGGCGCGTGTTGCCACCCTGAACGCCGACAGCAAAGTTCACGGCATTTTGGTGCAACTTCCCCTGCCTGCACACATTGATGCCCACAAGGTGATCGAATCAATCGCCCCCGCCAAAGATGTAGACGGGTTTCACGTCGCCAGCGCAGGCGCCCTGATGACCGGAACCCCGGGGTTCTGGTCATGCACGCCTAATGGTTGCATCAAGCTGCTGGAAAGCACCGGAATCGACCTGCGTGGCAAACATGCGGTGGTGATTGGCCGCAGCAACCATGTCGGAAAACCCATGGCCTTGATGCTGTTGCAAAAAAATGCAACCGTCACGGTTTGTCACAGTGCAACCCAAAATCTCAAAACGCACACACTGCAAGCCGACATCATTGTGGCGGCCGTTGGCAGACAAAACACGCTGACCGCCGACATGGTAAAACCGGGCGCAGTCGTGATTGATGTCGGCATGAACCGCAATGCTCAAGGCAAACTGTGCGGTGATGTGGACTTTGCGGCCGTCAAGGAAGTCGCCGGCTGGATCACCCCCGTGCCCGGCGGCGTGGGACCGATGACGATCACGATGCTTCTGGTCAATACGCTCGAAGCCGCAGAACGCTTTGCCATTGATATGGCCGCAATTGCCTCCAAATGAAAGGGATGAATCCAATGAACAACCCGCTCCTTGATAATTCCGACCTACCCTTGTTCGACCAAATCCGCCCAGAGCACGTGAACCCGGCGGTTGACCAACTCCTGGCAGCGGCCAGCACTGCACTGGAGACCGTCACCGCACCGGCGTTTCCCGCCGAATGGATGGCAATTTCCAAAGTACTGGACGTTGCCTCCGAAGCGCTTGGCCGCTCATGGGGCGCGGTGACCCACTTGAACGGAGTTGCCGACACACCAGAGTTGCGGGCGGCCTACAACCAGGCGCTGCCCAAGGTGACCGAGTTTTTCACCCGCCTGGGCGCCGATGAACACCTCTATTCCAAGTACAAAGCCATCGACGTGACCTCGCTCAACAGCGAACAGCAGCAGGCCCACAAGAACGCCATCCGCAACTTTGTGTTGGGTGGCGCGGAGCTGACCGGTGCGCCGCGTGAGCGCTACACCGCCATTCAGGAGCGAATGGCTGAGCTGGGTCAAAAATTCAGCGAAAACGCGCTGGACGCAACCGATTCTTTTGGCTATTACGCCACCAAAGAAGAGCTCGAAGGCGTGCCCGAGGACGTAGTGCAAACTGCTCTGGCCGCAGCCAAAGAGGCAGGCAAAGACGGCTACAAAATCACACTGAAAATACCCTGCTATTTGCCTGTGATGCAGTTCGCCAAATCTGGCGCCTTGCGCGAGAAGCTTTACCGCGCCTACGTGACCCGCGCCTCTGACCAGGCGGCGCCCGACGCCTTGAAAATGGACAACACGGCGCTGATCCAGGAAATTCTGGCGCTGCGCCAGGAAGAGGCTGCATTATTGGGTTTTGCCACTTTTGGCGACCTGTCTTTGGTGCCCAAAATGGCCACCTCACCCACCCAGGTAATTGCGTTTTTGCGTGACCTGGCCGGTAAAGCAAAGCCCTTTGCCCAAAAGGACTTGGCCGACCTTCAGGAATTCGCTACCCGGCACCTGAATATGCCCAAGCTACAGTACTGGGACTTGCCCTTTGCCGGTGAAAAACTCAAGGAAGCGCGCTATGCCTTCAGCGAGCAGGAGGTCAAGCAATACTTCACGCTGCCCAAAGTCCTGGCCGGGTTGTTCAAAATCATTGAAACATTGTTTGAAGTGGCTATTCGCCCCGACACCGCGCCGGTATGGCACCCGTGTGTCAAGTTCTACCGGCTGGAGCGCACGGCCAAGGCCGCCGATGGCACGCTGTCGAGCCAACTCGTCGGCCAGTTTTACCTGGACCCTACCGCACGCAATGGCAAGCGCGGTGGTGCCTGGATGGACGACGTGCGCACCCGCTGGCTGCGCCCCGACACCGGTCGCCTGCAGTCGCCCGTGGCAAACCTGGTGTGCAATTTTGCCGACGGCATCGAAGTCGACGGCGTGACAAAACCGGCGCTGCTGACCCACGATGATGTGACCACGCTGTTTCACGAATTCGGGCATGGCCTGCACCATTTGCTCACTCAAGTGCAAGAGCGCGACGTTTCGGGCATCAGTGGCGTTGAGTGGGACGCAGTTGAGCTTCCGAGCCAGTTCATGGAAAACTTCTGCTGGGAGTGGGATGTGCTGAAACACATGACCGCGCACGTGGATACGGGTGCGCCGCTGCCACGCGAGCTGTTTGACAAAATGCTGGCGGCAAAAAACTACCAGACCGGCATGCAAACGCTCAGGCAGATCGAGTTTGCATTGTTCGACATGCTGCTGCACGCCGGGCATGATCCCTCAGAGCCGTTTTTACCGCTGCTTGACAAGGTTCGCGCCGAAGTGGCGGTGGTCAGCCAGCCCGAGTGGAACCGCTCCATGCACACCTTCAGCCACATTTTTGCGGGTGGCTATGCGGCGGGCTACTACAGCTACAAGTGGGCAGAAGTGCTGAGCGCCGATGCCTACGCGGCTTTTGAGGAAACCGCTGGTAATAATGGTTTGCCAAATGCTGAAACCGGCCGAAAATACCGCCAGGCCATTCTGGAAGCGGGCGGCAGCCGCCCGGCCATGGAGTCGTTCATGGCGTTCAGGGGGCGCGAGCCGCAACTCGATGCCCTGCTGCGCCACCAGGGAATGGCAAACAACTAACTGGAGGGACCCAAACATGCATCTCAACCTGAAACAGACTGCCCTGGCAGTCGCAAGTATTTTTGTCGCCCTGCACACGTCAAGCGCGCTGGGACAAACGGTCTACCGAATCGTGGGCGCAGACGGGAAGGTGACTTTTTCCGATAAACCGCCCATCACCCGAGACGACAAAGTAAGCGCCACCGGGCGCGGCGGCAGGGCGCTCGAACTGGGCAATGCCCCATTGCCCTACGAGTTGGGTCAGGTTGTCAGCCGCTTCCCGGTCACGTTGTACACCTCCACCAACTGCGCGCCCTGCGGCACCGGGCGCACTTTGCTGAGCAGCCGTGGCATTCCGTTTACAGAGCGCACCGTCAACACCAATGAAGACATTGAGGCGCTCGGGCGCATCAGTGGCGAAAGTTCGCTGCCTTTTTTGACCATTGGCGGACAGAAAATCAAAGGCTATTCGGATACTGAATGGACCCAGTTTCTTGACGCTGCGGGCTATCCGGCCACGTCCAAACTGCCAGGCAATTACCGTGGGCAGCCTGCGGCCCCGCTGGTCGCAGTGCAGAGGCCCGAGGTCGCAGCGCCCGTCGCGCGACAGGCGGCCACTGCGCCACCGCCAGCCGCCGCTGAAGAAATCGGAAGCAACCCGGCAGGCATCCGGTTTTAGCGGCGCAATAGGCCCAAATTGGGTCTATTGGATGCTGCAAAACCGCTTTTTCACCAAAAAAACAGTCAAATAGTGCTATAGCTCTAGTATTATATAGATAGTTTGCTATTTTTATAGAAGCATTTAATACCTGAAAGTGGAAGCCGCTATGAGCGCAGTGTGGCGAGCCGCACCAGCGAGGAGCAACGCAGCAATGCGCGCGTGAATGTTGCAAATCGTGCTGTCAAAAATGGGATATTGGCTTTTTCTGCCTCCCTCAGTTGAACGTCAAAGTCTTCACGCCTGCGGCGCT
The DNA here is from genome assembly GCA_031420135.1 of Rhodoferax sp. Lineage (GTDB taxonomy): Bacteria > Pseudomonadota > Gammaproteobacteria > Burkholderiales > Burkholderiaceae_C > JANYCG01. The sequence goes on from JANOMD010000074.1 coordinate 19,515, forward strand.
GCCCAACAGACATACCTGAGCCCGCTGGAAGGCAAATACCCCTACCGTGACTACGCCGGGCCATTGGCTCACGGTGGATTCAAACACCAACGGTTTTTCAATCTGCAAACCCTTCACATCCAGAATGTGCTGACCGTTGTCGGTCACCACCGGTCGACCGTCCTTGCGGCGCACCGCTGCCAGGCCCCCGAGCGCTTCGAACTGTCGCACCAGTTGCGCGCTGGCCATGGGAATCACCTCGACCGGCAGGGGAAAACGCCCCAGGCAGCGCACCAACTTGGATTCGTCGGCAATGCAGACGAACTGGCGCGACAGCGCGGCCACAATTTTCTCGCGGGTCAGCGCAGCACCCCCGCCCTTGACCATGTTGCCACGGCCATCAATTTCATCCGCCCCGTCGATGTAGACCGCCAACGCGTCCACATCGTTCGCTTCGAACACGCGAATTCCCAGCGCCTTGAGCCGTTGCGTGCTGGCTTCTGAGCTGGAAACCGCGCCCTTGATCTGGTCCTTGATGCTGCAAAGCGCGTCGATAAACTTGTTCACGGTGGACCCGGTGCCTACGCCCACGATTTCACCCCTCACCACATATTGAAGTGCAGCCAGCCCAACCTGCGTTTTGAGTTCGTCCTGCGTCATTTGCGACAATCCTTTGAAGTTCTCAAGATTATCCAATGTCACTCATTCCCTATTCCCTCGCCCGCCAGTTTTTATTTGGCCTTGACCCCGAAGTCGCTCACGACATCACAATTCGCGGCCTGGCTGCCGCGCAGGGCACTCCCCTCGAGTGGGCCTACCGCAACGCCCGCGTGAACGACCCCGTCACGCTTGCAGGACTGACTTTTCCCAACCGGGTCGGACTGGCTGCCGGCCTGGACAAAAACGCGCGGTGTATTGACGGCCTGGCTGCGATGGGCTTTGGGTTTATCGAAGTCGGCACCGTGACACCGGTAGCGCAAAGTGGCAATCCAAAACCACGCATGTTCCGCCTTCCCGCAGCCGAAGCTCTCATCAACCGGCTGGGCTTCAACAACGACGGGCTGGACGCATTCATCGCCAACGTGCAGCGCGCCTCCATCCGCAAACAGCCGGGCGGCCCGCTGTTGGGTTTGAACATCGGCAAAAACGCCGCCACGCCGATTGAACGCGCCACGGACGATTACCTGACTTGCCTGCAGAGCGTCTACCTACATGCCGACTACGTGACCATCAACATTTCAAGCCCCAACACTAAAAACCTGCGCGCGTTGCAAAGCGATGAGGCACTGGATGGCCTGCTGGGTGCCATCTCCAAGCGACGCGCGATGCTGGCAAAAAAGCACAAGAAGCAGGTTCCCATCTTCGTGAAAATCGCACCCGACCTGGATGAGGCGCAAGTGAAAGTGATCGCCACCACCCTGATGCGGCATGGCATGGACGGCGTAATCGCCACCAACACCACACTGAGCCGCGATGCGGTCAAGGGCCTAAAACACGGCGAAGAAGCGGGTGGATTGAGCGGCGCGCCAGTGCTTGAAATGAGCAACCGCGTCATCACGCAACTGCGCGCCGCATTGGGAAAAGACTTCCCCATCATCGGCGTGGGCGGCATCATGAGCGCGGCCGATGCAGTGAACAAGATAAATGCTGGTGCCGACGTGGTACAGATCTACACCGGCTTGATTTACAAGGGGCCTGATCTTGTAAAAAATGCCGCGCTTGCTATTAAAAATGGTTGTTAACCCCAGTTGAGCTTGGGGTCCACTTCAGAACGCCTCACACGGTTATTGGGAGAAGCGCCCCAGGCTCCTAGCGGTCAACATAAATTTCACTGAGGCGTTACGGTACTTCTACGGCCAACAGGGGCAAACTTGTGGTGCGCAATAGTCGCCTCGCTCATTTGGCGGGCTGGAGCAATTCAACCACATAGTCGCCAATCGCCAAAGCACTCGTCAGGCCTGGAGACTCGATTCCGAACAGATTCACCAGGCCTGGTACGCCATGTTCGGCTGGGCCCTGAATCAAGAAGTCTCGGGCAGGCTCGTTTTGCGCGTTGATTTTGGGGCGCATGCCAGCGTAACCCGGCATCAATGCGCCATCTTTCAAGGCCGGCCAATACTTGCGCACTTCGGCATAAAAAGCGTCACCACGTGAGCCGTCAACTGTCAGGTCATCTGGTGAATCGACCCATTGCACATCGGGGCCAAATTTGGCTTGACCCCCCAGATCGAGCGTGAGGTGAACGCCCAGCCCGGCAGACTCGGGCACCGGGTAAATCAAATGGTCAAACGGCGCGCGGCCGGTCAACGTGAAGTAATTGCCTTTGGCAAATGCGGCGTGGGGAATGTGGTCTGGTGAGAGACCGCCAAACCGCTGTGCCAGCGCTACTGCCTGCAACCCGGCTGCATTCACGACGCTGTTGGCGAGAAGTCGCGTGCCATCCAGCGCCAATAATTCGATGCCTGAACGCAAACACATTGCGCTGGAAACCGGCGAATTCAATGCCACCAGGCCACCGGCAGCCTCCAGATCGGCTTGCAAGGCGAGCATCAAGGCATGGCTGTCAACAATACCAGTGCTTGGGGAATGAATTGCCGCTACGCATTCAAGCTGTGGTTCCAGCGCACGAGCTTGTTCGCCTTTGAGCAGCACCAGGTCATCAACCCCGTTGGCAGTCGCCTTGGCAATAATTCCCGCAAGTTGCGCAACTTGCGCCGCCGAGGTAGCCACAATCAACTTGCCGCATTGCCGATGGCCAATTCCGCGCGACTGGCAGTATCGATAAAGCTGGGCCTTGCCTTGCACACAGAGTTTCGCTTTAAGCGAGCCAGGTGTGTAGTAGATGCCAGCGTGGATGACCTCGCTGTTGCGCGAACTGATTCCGGTGCCAATGCCCGACTCCGCTTCCAGCACCATAACCTCGCGCCCTGCAGCCGCTAGTGCGCGCGCTACCGCCAGGCCCACCACGCCTGCGCCAATCACAATGCAATCGACTTGCTCCAAGTCAAACTCCTTCAGATAGACAGCTTGGGAGCCATCCAAAGTGCACGCGGATCAACCGCCATCAGCATCGCCACCAAGGCGCGCAGGCTGGCTCTCAAGGCATCGGGCGGCGAATCAAGGACCAGCGGTGTGTTGCCTGCTACATGACGCACGGGGGTTGAGAATGGTGAAAAATTCATTGTCTTATTGTGATGCCTTGGCCCAGACAACAAATTTCAAACGATGCAAATAGATTGCTGCCATGCAGTAGCCAGTCATGGTACACTTTTCGAGATCAGCAATTTTGTTTCGAATTTTCGAATTTACCAGTAGGCAATCCCGAGAAAGAGACTCATGGCAAAACGACCTCTAGTCGGGGTGATTGGTAGCGCAGTTTTTGCGCCCCGGCCCTGCGGAAATACCTCGCTGAAGCCCTATGCCGATGCGCGCATGTGCCGCACTGGCGGAGACTCCGCCGATGCAATGAAGCAGGTCATCGGCAACGCGCTGCGTCCCGACGTGCGCAAGGCAAACTAGCGATGGGCAGCGACCTGAAGTTGCCTGCTGCGCCGGCCGCCAAGCAGGCCGATGCTCATGCAGGTGGCACGGCGACCTCGGCCCGGCGAGTCGTCGCCGGCCTTGAGGCCATGATCATCAATGCCATCCCGACGGCGCACGCCTTCAGGTTCACCGGTGTGGAGCGCGCCGCAGGCGGTCTGTCGCGCGAGAATTGGTCGCTCGATGCGACCTGGGTTGACGCGACAGGCGCGCAGTCGCACCGCCTCATGCTGATGCGCGATGCCGCCGGCACGCTGCTTTCCACCGACCGCAAGCGCGAGTTCGCGGTGCTCAAGGCCCTCGAGGCGACGTCCGTGCCGGCGCCGAAGGCGCACTGGGTGGACTACGACGGCCGCTGGCTCGGCGGACCCTCGCTGGTCATGGATCGCATGCCCGGGACCTGCGATTATTTGGTGCTCAATGGAGACCGCCCGCTCGAAGCGCGCTTGAACCTGGCGCGTGCATTCATCGACCTCATGGCGCGCATTCACGCGATCGACTGGCGTGAGCGCGGCCTGGACACGGTGCTCGAGGTGCCGGCCGGCGCGCCTTCGCGGGTCGAACTCGCCCACTGGGAGGCAGAGTACCGCCGGGTGCGGCTCGAACCGCATCCCGAGCTCGACTACGTGCTCGCCTGGATGCGCCTTACTGCCCCAGAGGCCGAAGCGATTGTTCTCGTGCATGGCGACTTCAAGCCGGGCAACGCACTCATCGCAGGCGAGCACGCGGGTGAGCACATCAGCGCCAAGCTCGACTGGGAGACCGCACATCTGGGCG
>JANOMD010000075.1:0-6908 GCA_031420135.1 Rhodoferax sp.
CTGCCGGCCTCGGCGCAAACCAAACAACTGCTGCGCATCTCCACCCCCGCCGTGCCCGACGACTGGCACGCCAAGATGTGGACAGTGATGAAAGACGAGCTGGAGAAAACCGCGCCGGGCCAGTTTGATGCCCAAATCAACCTCAACGCATCGCTCTTCAAACAAGGCACCGAACCCGCCGCGATGGCGCGCGGCAACTTGGAAATGTCGTCCGTCTCCGCGTTTGACATTGCCAAGCTGGTGCCTGAATTTTCGATCTTCACAGCCGGCTACATCATCCGCGACCCGGAACACATGATGAAAGTGTTCAACGGCCCGATTGGCGAAGAGCTGTTCAAGCTGGTCAGCGAAAAGATGGAAATCACCATCTTGTCGCCGATTTACCTGGGCACGCGCCAGCTCAATTTGCGCGACCTCAAAAACGTCAGGACACCGGCCGATTTGAAAGGCATCAAGCTGCGCATGCCGGGCAGCAAGGAGTGGCTGTTTTTGGGCGAGGCACTGGGCGCCACACCGACGCCGCTGGCGTTTGGCGAGGTCTACCTGGGTTTGAAGACGGGCACCATTGATGGCCAGGACAACCCCTTGCCCACGGTGCGAAGCGCCAAGTTTTATGAGGTCACCAAGCAGCTCACCCTGACCAGCCATCTGGTCGACGGCATCTTCATCAGCGTCTCCAACAAGTTGTGGAACAGCCTGGGCGCGGACCAAAAGGCCAAGCTCAAAGCAGCGGCCCAGTCGGCTGCCAAATACAACAACGAGAACCGCATTGCCGATGAAAAACAGATGGTCGATTACTTCAAGGCGCAGGGCCTCACGGTGACCACGCCGGACCTGGACGCCTTCCGTAAATCGGTGCAAACCACCTACCTGAATTCCGACTACGCCAAGGTCTGGCCCAAGGGTTTGCTGGAACGCATCAACCTGACGCGGTAGGCAACCGTGTTCTGTTGGCACGCACGCGTGACCCGCTGGTTTAAAAATTTCACCAACGCGATTGCCGGCGGTTTGTTTCTGACGCTTTTCATCGTCTTCATCGTCCAGATCACGGCGCGTTTTGGCTTCAACCAACCGCTGCCCTGGACCGATGAAGCGGTGGTCATTCTTTACGTCTGGGTGATTTTGTGGTCTGCCGCTTTGGTGGTGCCAGAGCGCGAACACGTGGTGTTCGACCTGGTGTGGAACAGCGTCAGCCAGCGCGCCCGCCAGGTGATGAAAATCATCGGCAATCTGCTGATTGGCGGTTTGGCGCTGGTCGGGCTGCCCGCCACCTGGGACTACGTCCATTTCATGTCACGCGAAGGCTCGCCGGTGCTGAACATTTCCTTCATGTGGGTGTTCATGCCGTTCGTGCTGTTGATGCTCGCGTTGGTCGTGCGCTGCGCCTGGGCGATTTGGCAGGCCAGCCAGGGCGTCGGCCTCGAAGCCGAGTTGCGCCTGTGATGTCGTTTCGTCTCTGTGCCGACTGCACTTCCGATTTGATCGCGTCATGACCCTGGGCATTGGCGTCCTGGCACTGGTTCTGGTGGCCGGCATGTTGCTGCGCATGCCGATCGGGTTTTCGATGCTGGCCTCCGGTTTTGCCTATCTGCTGGTGAAACGCCAGGACCTCGGCCTGGTCGCGGAGCAGGTCGGCAACGGCCTGTACAGCAGTTACGTTTTGCTAGCCGTGCCACTGTTCGTTTTTGCCGCCAACATCATGAATGCGGGGACCGTGAGCGAGCGGATTTTTGACTTCTGCCGTATTCTGGTCGGGCGCATGCGGGGCGGCCTGGCACAGGTGGATATTCTGGTCAGCGTGATTTTTTCCGGCATGAGCGGCAGCGCCATAGCCGATGCCGCCGGGCCCGGCCTGGTCACCATCCGCCAGATGTTGAAACGGCCGGAATACACGCGCGGTTTTGCGGGTGCCGTGGTGGTGGCCAGCGCCACGCTGGGTCCCATCATTCCGCCATCGATCCCGATGGTGATTTACGCCATGGTGTCGGGCGCGTCGGTGGGGGCGCTGTTTTTGGGGGGTGTGGTGCCGGGCTTTTTGATGGCGGTGCTGATGATGGTCGTTGTGCATGTCATCGCCGTACGGCGCAACATGCCGCGTGAAGCGCCGATTCCCCTGCGCGAATGGCCCGCGATTGTGGGCCGGGGCGCGTTGCCGCTGTCGATGCCCATCGTGCTGCTGGGCGGCATTTACTCCGGCGCGTTCACGCCCACGGAAGCGGCGGCGGTCGCCGCCCTGCACGCGCTGATTCTGGCCACACTGGTGTTCCGTGCGCTGACCTGGCGCAGTTTCTGGGGCGTGGTGCTGGAGTCCACCCGCGGCAGCGCGGTGATCACCCTGATTCTGGCGGGCTCCTTCATGCTCAATTACGCCTTCACTTCTGAGGGTGTGCCGCAGGCGATGGCGCTGTGGGTGGACAGCATGCAGCTCTCACAGATCAAGTTCCTGCTGCTGGTGAATCTGATGTTTCTGGTGCTGGGTTGCTTTTTGGATGTGTCGGTGCTGCTGCTGGTCTTCGTGCCCATGCTGCTGCCCGCTGCCAAGCTCCTGGGGGTAGACCTGGTGCATTTCGGCGTGCTGGTGGTGCTGAACATGATGATTGGCCTGATCCATCCGCCGTTTGGCATGCTGCTGTTCGTCACCAAGGCGCTCACCGGCATTCCGATTGGCGAGATGATGCGCGAGGGTTGGCCGTTTTTGGTGATGCTGTTGCTACTGCTGCTGGCGCTGACGTTGTTCCCGCAAATCGTGCTGTGGCTGCCGCAGACAATGGGGTATGGGCTGAAGTAAATTGCAGGTTGATGTTAAGGTTGGCTTCAATCCAGATTCCTCGTCAGATTCCTCATCAGATTTCTCCTACTTACCCCGGTCAAACCGATGCCAGCTCTGCGCTCCAGAATCAACACCTTATCGGCCGCATTTGCCGCCAATGCACAGCGCATGCTGGGCCTGCTCGAGGAAGTCCAGCGGCTGCAGAGGATGGTGATTGCCGAGTCCGAATCCAAACGCGCCCGTTTCGAAGCGCGCGGCCAGTTGCTGCCGCGTGAGCGCGTGGCGCGGCTGCTGGACCGCGGCTCGCCGTTTCTGGAATTGAGCCGCCTGGCCGGGCTTAGCATGCACGATGACGACGGCAAAAAGTCGGTATTGGGCGGCGGCTCCATCGTCGGCATTGGCGTGGTGGCAGGTCGGCGCTGCATGGTCACCGCCAACGACAGCGCGGTCAAGGGCGGCACCACGGCGCCGATGGGCCTTCGCAAGGCGCTGCGCGCGCAGGACATCGCCTTCGAAAACAAACTGCCGCTGATCTACCTGATCGAGAGTGGTGGCGCCAACCTGATGTACCAAAGCGAAATCTTTGTCGAAGGCGGGCGCACCTTTGCCAACCAGGCGCGCATGTCGGCGGCTGGTTTGCCGCAGGTCGCCGTGGTGCATGGCTCGTCCACCGCCGGCGGCGCGTACCACACCGGTTTGTCGGACTACGTGATTCTGGTGCGCGGGCGCTCCAAGGTTTTTCTGGCCGGGCCGCCGCTGGTCAAGGCCGCCATCGGCGAAGACAGCGACGAAGAAGCCCTGGGCGGTGCAGAAACCCACACCCACGTCACCGGCCTGGGTGAGTATTTGTGCGAGGACGACGCCCACGCCGTGGCGACTGCACGGGAGGTGCTGGACAAGATCAAATGGGATCTGGTCGCCCCCACCAGCGCTGCCAACGCGTTTGTGGAACCGCTGTTTGACGAAGAGGAGATCCTCGGCCTGGTGCCCACCGATGAGCGCGAACCCTATGACGTGCGCGAGGTCATCGCCCGCCTGGTCGACGGCTCCGATTTTCTGGAGTTCAAGGCCGGTTACGGGGCCGAGACGATTTGCGGCCACGCCCGGGTGCACGGCCACCTGGTGGGCATTTTGGGCAACAACGGCCCGATCCAGCCCAGCGGTTCAACCAAGGCGGCACAGTTCATCCAACTGTGTGACCAAACTGCGACGCCTTTGGTTTTTCTGCAAAACACGACCGGCTACATGGTCGGTTTGGTGGCCGAGCAGAGCGGCGCCGTGAAGCATGGCTCCAAGATGATTCAAGCCGTGGCCAATGCGCGCGTGCCCAAATTCACCTTCGTTCTGGGTGGTTCTTTTGGCGCTGGCAATTACGGCATGTGCGGGCGCGGTTTTGATCCGCGCTTTATCTTTGCCTGGCCGACGGCGCGCACCGCCGTGATGGGCGGCGCGCAAATCGCCAAGGTGATGGACATCGTGAACCGCAGCAAACTGGAGCGCGCAGGCCAGGCGGTGAATGAAGAGGCGCTGCAGGCGATGTCAGACGGCATGCGCGCCCGGGTCGATCAAGAATCCACCGCGCTGTTCGGCACCGCCCGACTGTGGGACGACGGCATCATTGATCCGCGCGACACCCGCCGCATTCTGGGCTTGTGCCTGGCGATGGCCGATGAGGGCGCCCGGCGCACGCTGCACCCCAACAGCTTTGGCGTTGCGCGAATGTAAGCACGGTTTTTGCGACGCCCAAACCAGCACAGGACCAAGCAGCATGAAATTCGTCGCCAAAGCAATCAACCCCTTCATCGCATGAGTTTCTCCAAGATTTTGATCGCCAATCGCGGCGAGATTGCCTGCCGCATCATGCGAACTGCGCGTGACTTGGGCTACCAGACGGTCGCGGTGTTCAGCGATGCAGATCGCGCGTCCCCCCATGTGATGCTGGCGGATGAGGCGGTGCACATTGGCGCTGCACCGGTGGCAGATTCCTATTTGTCAGTGCCTGCCTTGCTGGCGGCAGCGGGCAAGACCGGCGCAGATGCAGTCCACCCCGGCTATGGGTTTTTGAGCGAAAACGCGGGTTTTGCAGAGGCCTGTGTCAATGCGGGCCTGGTCTTCATCGGTCCACCCGCGTCGGCAATCATGGCCATGGGCAACAAGGCGCTGGCCAAGCGCCGCATGATCGCGGCCGGCGTGCCGTGTGCACCCGGCTATTTGGGTGAGGAACAGGATGACGCGCGCTTGATGGCCGAGGCCGGCAAGCTGGGTTTTCCGCTCCTGGTCAAAGCGGTGGCAGGTGGCGGCGGACGTGGCATGCGACTGGTGCGCGAATCTGGCGAGATGGCGCAGGCCGTTGCGGGCGCAAGGCGTGAGTCACAAAGTGCGTTTGGCGACGCCACGCTGATGCTGGAGCGCCTGATCGACAACGGCCGCCATATCGAAATTCAGGTGTTTGCCGATGCGCATGGCAACGCGGTCTACCTGGGTGAGCGTGACTGCACGGCGCAACGCCGGCGCCAAAAGGTGATTGAAGAAGCACCATCACCCGTCGTCAGCCCGGCCCTGCGCGAAGCCATGGGGCGCGACGCAGTGGCCGCGGCATTGGCAGTGGGTTACCAGGGCGCGGGCACGGTGGAATTCATGGTGGATCCAGATTTCAACCACTACTTTCTGGAAATGAACACGCGCTTGCAGGTGGAACATCCAGTCACAGAAATGATCACCGGATACGACCTGGTGGAATGGCAATTGCGGGTGGCTGCCGGGGAGCCGCTGCCCGTCAAACAGGCGGACATTCGGCTTCAAGGCCACGCTATCGAAGCGCGGCTGTATGCGGAAGACCCATACAACGGTTTTGCCCCACAGACTGGCCAGATTCTGTGGTGGCGGCCTAAAGCCGCACTGCACGCAGGCGTGCGCGTCGACGACGGCATGGTGGAAGGGGGCCAGATCACGCCCTATTACGACCCCATGGTCGCCAAAATCATCGTGCATGGCCGCGACCGTGACGACGCCATCCGCCGCTTGCGTGCCGCGCTGGCCGACGCGCCGTTGCTGGGGCTGCGCAACAACGGCCGCTTTTTGTCGGATCTGGTGAACCACGAGGCGTTTCGGGCGGCCAGCATGACCACCACGCTGATTGATGAGTGGCAGGCGCAGGATCAGCCGCTGCTCAGGCGCCCAGTGCCGCAGGATGCCGCCTGGTGTCTGGCGGCTGCGGTGTTTGGCCTGGCGGGTACCGTCAACGGCAGCAATTGGCGGCCCGATAGCGTGGCCGGATTTGGCCTGAGTCTGAGTTGCGATGATGTGACGCGGCAACTGCGTGTCACGCCGGATCGTTTTGGGCAGGTCTTGGTTTGCATCGGCGAGCAGCAAAACACGGTCGGCATCGCTGACTTGCCGCTATCCGGCGCCGGTGAGCTCCATTATGAAATCGACGGCGTGACGCGCAAGGCGGTGATGGTGATGACGCCCGGCGGTTTGCACCTGGCGCTGCAAGGTGTGTCATTTGTGTTCTGTGAAACCTCCGCCTTCCCCAATGCTGACGCGGCGCAAGACGCCAGCCGCGCCTGCGCTTTGATTGCGGGCAGGGTCACGCAGCTTCAAGTGGCCGTAGGCGCGCAAGTGCACGACGGCCAAAACCTGGTTTGCGTGGAAACCATGAAAATGGAAATGTGGGTCAACGCGCAAGCCAGCGGCACGGTGGCGGCGCTGCACGTCAAGGTGGGCGATCAAGTCGAATCTGGTGCGCTGTTGCTAGAGCTTGAAATCGCACCAATGCACGCGATGTTATAATTATCAGCTTCGCGGCTGTAGCTCAGTTGGATAGAGTACTTGGCTACGAACCAAGGGGTCGTGGGTTCAATTCCTGCCAGCCGCACCAGAATTTCGGTTCTAGAACAACAGCTTAGAGATCAAAAGTCTCTAGGCTGTTTTTCTTTGTGCGTTTGGTTTTAGTCTGAAGTTCCCCCCAAAAAAGCAAGTTTCCCCTCTCAAACAGCCGCAATTGTGGTTCCGCGTTCTGCCTACAGCTTGATTTGATTGATCAGGTCCAGAGCGCGTTTTTGCTTCGGATTGGGCGTCGTGGTGATCTGGAAAGTCGGTGCGTCGGCGGTCTCGTTGGGGGCGCGACAGGTGTTGC
>JANOMD010000076.1:0-2114 GCA_031420135.1 Rhodoferax sp.
CGGGAGATTCATTACGACTGGCGGTTTCTGGACGGCGTGAACACGTCCGACTCAAAAATCTTCACTGTGGTTTTCAATTCGGATCTGCGCGTGGTGTCAACCGGGACCCTGCGTGACCCGGAACTGGATCCGAAGTAGGGCGGTCAGGCCGTATCACCGCAGCCGCCAGCTCCAGGCAGTCAAGCCGCGCTCGCCAGCCTGATCATCGCCAGGTAGCCGGGCTGCGTCTCCATTCGGGATGTGACGCCTTTGCGCGCCAGAATACGGTGCGCATGGGGTAGCTTCCAGCAGGCGATCTGCGTGAACATGTGGTGCTCGCAGTGGTAGTTCACCCAATAGGGTGCGATGAACAGGCGCTCCAGAAAATTGGCGTGCGTGGTGCGCGCGTGGCGTAGCGGGTCGCGCTCGTTCTGGGCCACCAGCGCATGCTCGGAGATATTGCGCAGCCGGGTGATGAGCGCCAGCCAGGTCGCCATGGGCAGCAGCCACATCAAAACCCAGGCCCACCAAAAACCGGCAAGGCTGAACAGTGTGAAGGCCACTGCGTTGAACAAATAGAAATGCGGTTGACGCCTGACTTCGGCCAGCAAAATCGAAGTGATGGAATCAACCCGGTCACGGGCTTTGAGCTTCGCAGCAAGATGGCCAAAGCGCTGCTTGAAAAAGGTTTGACCCGAAAGGTCACGCAGCATTTTGCGGCGCAACGATGCGCGGTTGACAGGAAAGGGCGCAGACAGCACCAGGTCTGGATCGTGCGTTTGCTGCACGAAGCGGTGATGCTGCAAGTGGTAGGCCCGGTAGGCATGCAAATCGGTGCCGCACAGCCATTTGCCAACCCAGTCATTGACTTTGCGATTGGTGTGCAGCGCGCCGTGGGCGGCATCGTGCATCAGGACGAACAGGCCGAGCTGGCGGTTGCCTACCAGCATGACGCCCAAAGGAATGGTGACCGGCCACACGATGCCAATCGCAATCGCGCCGCCAATCACCAGCCAGCAATGCGCCACCAGCAGCAGGCCCATCCAGTTGGAGCGGGCGGACAGGTTTTGCCATTCTTCGGGCGAGAAGAAGTCTTCGGGTTTGACGCGGGCGGCGGGGGTCATAGAGTGCAAAGAAATGCTTCGAATACGACCCTCATTTTAGCGGTGATCGGGTTACCGCACCCGCATCCCGGGCAGCGCACCCTCGTTGGGCTCCAGCACGTAAATGCCGGGGTTGGCCTTCTCATCACCATGGCCAGCGGCCAGCACCATGCCCTCAGACACGCCAAACTTCATCTTGCGCGGTGCCAGATTGGCGACCAGTACGGTGTGTTTGCCGATCAGATCAACTGGCTGGTACGCGCTTGCGATGCCACTGAAGACGTTTCTCATCTTGCCTTCACCCGCGTCCAGTGTCAGGCGCAGCAGCTTGGTGGAACCTTCGACCGCCTCGCAATTGACGATCCTGGCGATGCGCAGGTCGATTTTGGCGAAGTCGTCGATAGTGATGGTCGGGGCGATTTCTTCGCCGCCAGGGGTGAGTTTTTCCGGCTCGGGTGCCGCGGGGGCCTCGAACAGGGCTTCTAGCTGTTCTGTGGTGACGCGTTGCATGAGGTGTTGGTAAACACCAATTCGTTCGCCCGGTTGCAGGCAGACATGAAGAATTTGCTTGTCGATATCGTTGTTGGCATCGAATAATTTGGCTACCGACTGAGCGGTTGCCGGTAGCACTGGCGCAAGGCAACGCGTGATCGCGGCGAAGGCATTCAACGAGTTTGAAAGTACTTGGTGCAAAAGCACTTTGCTGCTCTCAGCTTTGGCCAGATCCCACGGTTTTTCCTGTGCAATGTACTTATTCACTTCGTCGGCAAAGGCCATGATCAGGCGCAAGGCGCGGCCATACTCGCGCTGGTCGAAATAGGCTGCAACATAGCTACCGAGTCCTTGAGCGCTTACACGCTGATCCGTGAGTACTATTGGATGATCTATCGGCGATGCCTGAAGTTCTATAGCACCTTGGTTAACGGAACCGATTTCGCCGTTGAAGTTTTTCTGTAGAAGTGTGGCGCATCGGCTCGCAATATTGACATACTTGCCAATCAAATCCGAATTCACCCGCGCCATGAAATCATC